>JAJRVG010000035.1 GCA_021545595.1 Zetaproteobacteria bacterium
ATTGAGTCAGCATCCAAAAAATGGACGATGCCTATTCACAACTGGAAAGCCGCTCTCAACCGGTTTATGATTGAGTTTCCAGATCGGATGCCTGAGAAGTTTTAGGTAATAAATTTACACAGAAGGATTTACAGGCTCCAGGCGACAGGAAGCTGTCACCGTATCTTCCACGGTTCTGTTCTATTCGTCACTTATGCTTAGTGCTTTCCACGCCTGATCAGCAGCATCAAGCTCCGCTGTTTTCTTTCGATCCCCTGAGCCCTTGGCCAGCCGCTCACCATTGATGCTGCATTGAGCCAGAAAGCGTGGTGATGTTCCCACACCATGATCTGTCACTCTGTACTCAGGAAGTCCCCAGCCCTTGCTCTGAGTAAACTCCTGAAGGCGACTCTTGGGGTCGAGGACAGAATCAACATCAACCTCTTCCAGCAGCGGACTCCACGCATGCATAATCAAATGACGTGCCTCATCCCAGCCGGATTCCTGAAACACTGCACCAATCAATGACTCAACAGCGTTGGCAGCAATAGATTGGGATTTCAGCCGCCCCGCTTTTCGTTCACCCTCACCAACAATAAGGAAGCGCTCAAGTTGCCATATATCTGAGACAGCCATGAGGCTCTCTTTTCGGACAAGTGCAGCACGCATGCGGGAGAGTTCACCTTCGCTGTAGTAAGGGAACTTGTCATGCAGGCAGTCGGCTATGGTCAGGCCCAACACAGCATCACCAAGAAACTCCAGACGTTCCATATGCTCGGAAGATGCTGAACGATGTGTCAGGGCACGTTTTAGTAGTGAGCAATCTTTAAAGTGGTAACCAATGGCCTGTTGAACCGATGCCACAGTCCTGTCATCAAGGGGTCTTGGCATACGGCTCGAAATCAAAATCCCGGCGCAGTTTATGACGAATTTTATCCATACCTTTCAGATCGGATTCATCATATTCTGAATCCGGGTCAACCCCTTCAACAGGGCCAAGCAGCCACAGTGTGACATGGTATTCAGAAGATATCTCAACCTTGCCGCCATCAGTATTGATCACAATATTATCATAAAACTCTTGTGGTACATCTCCGTGTGCGAGGTATTTTATTTGAAACAGCGTGGGCAATCGTCTACGGATACTGGCCTCGTCCCTGTCCGCCATATTTCTGGAGATCGCTTCAAATGCATCCTGGATTTTCAATTGTGCATTATAGACGGGAATAATCTTGTATCCGGCAATTACAGCAGCTCCAATCAAAGCCAGTATAAAGAGCAGCTTAATCATCGAAAAACCTTGTTCATTCTTCATTACAACCACCTCTACAAATTTGTCTGATCAGCGAATCAGTGATCCAAGACGTTCCCAGCGCACCTCACCCTTGGGATGATCCCATGACCACCAGATAATAGCAGCCTTTCCTACCAGATACTCCTGCGGAACAAAACCCCAAAATCGGGAATCGCGGGAGTTGTTGCGATTATCACCAAGAACGAAATAGTGCCCGGCAGGCACCTTCCAGTCACCATCCTTGATTGAAAACTCCTTACGAAGCACAGAATGCTTCACGTCAAACAGGTTCTCTTCGAACTGAACAGACATATCCACACTGCCATCGGACAGATAGTAGGCTCTCCTGCCCTGCTCTCTAAGAGGCATCGGTTTGCCATTGATATAAAGTATGTTTTTGTCGTAATGAATATTATCCCCGGGAACACCAATGATGCGTTTGATGTAGTCCTTGCTCCGGTCTTCCGGAAAGTCGAATACCACTACATCTCCCCGTTTGGCAGGTGAAGGAGCCAGCTGAATATCAGTAAACGGAATACGCAAGCCGTAGGGGTAACGCAGGACAAAAAGATAATCTCCAATTTCAAGTGTTGGTACCATGCTGGACGAGGGGATCTTGAATGGTGCGACAATAAAACTGCGGATCGTGACAGCAAGCAGAGCAATAATAACCAGGCTCTCCAGCCATTCACGCCACAGAGGTTTCTTTGCTGACATCTACTACTCCTCCCCCAGCTTCAGCACCGCCATGAATGCCTCCTGCGGAACGTTAACACTGCCAATCGACTTCATTCGCTTCTTCCCCTTTTTCTGCTTCTCAAGAAGCTTCCGTTTACGGGTAATATCACCACCATAACACTTGGCAGTCACATTCTTTCGAACACCCTTGATCGTCTCCCGAGCCAAGATACGGCCACCAATGGCAGCCTGCAAGGGTACATCGAACTGATGACGTGGAATCAACTGGCGTAGCTTTTTCACCAGATCACGGCCACGGGACTCGGCAATTGAACGATGAACAATCAGGGAAAGAGCATCCACCGGTTCGCCATGCACCAGCACATCCATCTTCACTACATCATCGGCCTCAAACCCTGCAAGTTCGTAATCGAGCGAGGCATAACCACGGGATATTGATTTCAACTTATCATAAAAATCAATCACCATCTCTGCCAGGGGAAGCGTGTAGGTTAACATCACCCGATTCTCAGAGATAAACTTCATATCCTGCTGCGCACCGCGTCTCTCCTGACACAACTTCATCATCGAGCCCACAAACTCATTAGGCAGGAATATATGGGCCAGAACCTTCGGTTCCTCAATTGATTTGATCAGTGTCGGGTCTGGAAATTCACTGGGATTTGAAATTTCCAGCACATCACCGCTATTGAGGGTGATTCGATAGACCACCGATGGTGCCGTTGAAATCAGGTCAAGACCGTATTCACGTTCCAGCCGTTCCTGAATAATCTCCATATG
>JAJRVG010000036.1 GCA_021545595.1 Zetaproteobacteria bacterium
CTGGATAGACTCACCAAAATAATTGGCCCTCAGGGGCGCTGTTCCCACACTACTCTCTGGTCCAGGGCGCGGGAAAGTGTGTATTCATCAAGATATTCAAGCTCGCCACCATCTGGCACACCGCGTGCAATCCGGGAAATTTTCAGGTCGTTAGCCGCATAGCGCCGGGCAAGAAAATGGGCTGTCGCCTCGCCATCGACTGTCGCACTGGTTGCCAGAATCAGTTCCTGCACATCAGGCTCTGCCACACGCCGATCAAGCGAGGCAATACGCAACTGATCCGGCCCCAACCCATCAATCGGACTCAATCGCCCATGCAGGACATGATACTGCCCGGAAAAACTCCTTCCCCGCTCCAGCATCAGCACATCCACGGGTTGCTCAACCACACAGATCACACTTACATCCCTGCGACGATTATCACATATGGCACAGTGTTCATGCTCGGCAAAAGCACCGCACTGTTTACAGAAACCCATGGCTTCATGGAGCCCGGAGATGCAATCCGCCAGCTGCTTCACCTCTTCAGCAGGTTTGTTTAGCAGGCTCAGCCCCATGCGCATGGCACTTTTTGGGCCAATGCCGGGAAGTGTGCCCAGATGCTCCACCAGCCTAGCCAGCGGTATCGGCATTCCGGGAAGCAGATGCATCAGAGAGAAAATCCTGGTGGCAACGGTATACCGGCCATCATGCCCTGCTGTTGTTCTTTCAGTTTAGTTTCAACGATTTGTGTGGCGCCGTTAACAGCTGCCGCAACCAGGTCTTCAATCAGCTCTTTGTCCTGCTCATCCCACAGTGACTGATCGATCTCAACCCTGCGAACCTGATGGGCCCCGGTCATGGTCACCTTCACCATGCCACCACCTGATTCACCAATCATCTCCATCTCCGCCATCTCAGCCTGCATCTTCTGCATATCTTCCTGCATCTTCTTTGCCTGCTGCATCATTTTGCCAATATTCATTCAACACTCCATATCATCGCATCTTGAGAAAACTCTGAAAAACCGGAACCCCACTGCAGGCTTATCAAGCCTGTAACCATCTCAATTCTGTTAACTCTCCGGCTCCACACCGGACGCTCTTACGTTTGTAAGCCTCAGACCCATTTTTTCCACCATAGACTTTATATGAGGATCACTCTCTGCCTGCTCCCAGAGCCGCCGTTTCTCACTCTCCGCCTGTTTAGTCCGACTCTGTGAGAGGCTCTCCGCCGGAGAGTCCTGCGCCGCCTCCCAAAACACATCCCTGCCGATCCACTCCTGGAAGGCCAGACGATCCGGCATCGCGATGGCATTCTGCTGATGCTCATCCAGTGCCATACGGATTCTTGAACCAAACTCCAGTATCCCGACATGCTCCAGCATTGCCGCCACACCCGGCTTGATCTCATGGTAGGCCTGTAGAGCTTTCGCCCAGTCAGAAAAGTGTTCGCCCGGAGCCTCATCCAGGCTGTGCAGAGGAAGATCTTCCTCAACTTCGCTACTGGCGGCAGCCTCTGAAGCTTCCCCGGCCGTCTCCTGCATGGGCGGCTCTTTTGGCCGTTCACTCACTTTTTCTGGCATTTCGACGCTCTCTACCACCCCCGCACTCACGCCAACAGGTTTGGAAACAGCATCCAGATGGCAGAGACGCAGGAGCACCATCTCCGTCCCACGTTGCTCATCAACCATCGCAAGATCACGCAGGCCATGCACAAGTGCCTGATAGCGAAGATCAAGATCCTGAAAACTCCAGCGATCTGACCATGACTTCAGCCATTCGCGTTCATGCTCATCGGCCTCATCTTCCAGAAGTGCCTCAGAGACCTTCACACATGAGATCTGATGAATCAGCTCACCCAGCGAAACCAGCAGTGCCCTGGGTGCATTGCCCGCATTGATCGCGCACCTTAATTGTTCTACAACCAGTGCTGGACTGTTTGAAAATACGGCATCTGCCAGCACTCGAACCAGTTCGGGGCCAATCAGCCCCAGCGCATGCCGCACATCACCGATCTCAATCCGCTCTCCGGCATAGGCCAGAACACGCTCGGTAAGTGACAGCGCATCACGCACACTGCCATCGGCAGCCCGGGCAATGGCATGCAGGGCAGCAAGCTCAGCCTCTACACTCTCCTGTTTCAGAACATTTCCAAGGTAGGTGGATATCTCATCCACGCCCAGTCTGCGTAGGTCAAAACGCTGGCAGCGGGAACGAACGGTAATCGGCAGCTTTTCAACCTCTGTTGTTGCCAGAATAAAAAGCACATGAGCCGGTGGTTCCTCAAGTGTTTTCAATAGCGCATTAAAGGCACTCTTGGAAAGCATGTGTGCCTCATCAACAATGTAAACGCGATATTTCAGCGAAACGGGTGGATAACGGACACCATCAAGAATTTCACGGATATCATCAATCCCGGTATGGCTGGCAGCATCCATCTCCTGCACATCCAGACTGTTTCCCTGCATGATAGAGAGGCATGTGTCGCATTTAGCACATGGTTCACCACCTTTGGCCTGATCACAGTTCACAGCCATCGCCATCAATCGTGCGATGGTTGTTTTTCCGACCCCGCGTATTCCCGTTAGCAGGTAAGCATGTGCCAGGCTCTGGCCGGCAAGGGCATTTTGCAGTGTGCGCACCACCACGCCCTGACCGACAAGGTCTGAGAACTGTTTCGGGCGCCATCGTCGTGCAAGAACCAGATAGGACATGGCTTTACACTACGGCCAGTTACAAAGCATGCAACGGCTAAGCGCACCATATATTCATACGGCAGTTGAAAGCAATGAAATGAGTCTTACAGCTCTGGAGTGACCAACAAAAAGGCGGCCCAAAGAGGCCACCTTTTTTTCTGCTTCAGAATCCGGTTACTGAATATCCTGATCAGGAATGATCAGCAGCTCAACACGGCGATTCAGCTGGCGTCCGGCCTCAGTCTCATTGGTTGCTCGCGGCTTAGCCTCGCCTCGCCCTTCCGTACTGATGCGCTGGGGGGCCACCCCGCCATCTTCCATATACCAGGCCACGGATTTGGCACGATCCTCAGAGAGGCGCTGGTTGTAAGCCGTAGAACCAATACTATCGGTATGGCCAACCACGCGGACAGAGGTGCGTGGGTAACGCTTCACGATATCATTCACCTTATCCAGCGTATGTGTAAAAGCGGGCTGAATCGCAGCAGAGTTAAAATCAAAAGAGACTTCACTGTTCATGGTAATCTTCAGATTCTCATTCTTCAGACGCTCAACCTCAATCTGATGCGCATTGCGCTCGCTGGCCAGTTGCCGCTCAAACTCGGCCTGCTGTTTATCCATATAGGCCCCGACACCTGCACCCAAAGCGCCACCCGCCGCAGCGCCAACCAATGCACCCCGTAGCGCACCACCCGAGTGATCCCCCTGATACCCGACAATGGCACCGGCAATAGCGCCCAGTGCTGCACCTGCTGCCGCCTTCTCTTTGGTATTCCGGTTCGGATCATCCGGTGTACTGGCACAACCTGCTAACAGCAATCCGGTTGTAACCACGCCAATAGAAACCATTCTGATCATTTCACACTCTCCTGAATATCAGCATAACCCACACAGGTTGTGCCAGAAAGCCTCAGACTTACGCCATCAGGCTCTGTTGCCAAGCGCAAACAATACGCCATAACTTCTAAAAATTACGTTAATAATAGCTGGACAAAAAAAGAGGCGGCCATGTTCGCACATAAGCCGCCTCTTCATCTCAAGCAGATAGCTATCTATAGGCCATCTACTCCTCTCAACCCCACTTGGAGGAGTGGCAAGTTTAACGACATGAAAACTCTCTGTAACTCGCATAAACATGCTATAGACTTTCTGCCAACAATGCTTTCATCACCTAGAATAGCCAGGGAGCCTCACTCTTTCGCCTCGCTTCATAGCTCTGAATTGAAGCCGACTCCTGAAGCGTCAGGGCGATATCATCCAGCCCGTTCAACAGGCACTGTTTGCGAAATGCGTCCACATCAAAAGAGAAGCTCTCTCCCGACGGGGTAACCACACGCTGAGCCTGAAGATCTATATCAAGTGAGTAACCTTCAGTGGCAGCACATTCAGAAAACAGCAGGTCCATGATTTGACTATCCAGGACAATGGGAAGAATACCGTTTTTAAAGCAGTTATTATAAAAGATGTCGGCAAAACTCGGCGCGATGATGCAGCGGAAGCCGTAATCAAGAAGCGCCCACGGTGCATGCTCACGTGATGAGCCACAACCGAAGTTTTCACGAGCCAGCAGCACCGTTGCCCCCTGATAGCGTGGCTGGTTCAGAAGAAAC
>JAJRVG010000037.1 GCA_021545595.1 Zetaproteobacteria bacterium
ATTCTGAAATTAACAGCGCCCGAATCAAGGAAAGAACCTGGTATCGGATTCAGATTTCAGGTTTTGCTTCCAAGGATGAAGCCAAGGCAAAACTTAAGGATCTGCAACAGCACTTCGGTATTAAAGGTGCCTGGATCGGCAAACGGTAACATCTGGTTTGAGTAACCCCACCCAATCCCACCTCCATTTACTAGGCCCTGAAAACCGTTGTAAGGTTTTTAAAACGGGCCCAACTTAGGCGGCTGATTGTCAGGTAAGGAGAAAATATATGTTCCTCCATCGATATGGAGAGAGGGTTTTGGTGGTGCTGATATTTGCAATGAGCCTGACACTGTTTCCGGAAAACGGGACGGCTTCAAACCTCTCCACCGCTAAAGAAAGGCCTCTCTATGTTGGAAAATTTTCTGATGGCACGCTTGATGGGTGGGAAAGTAAAACCTTTGATGGTAAAACCGTCTATACATTTATCACAGATCCAACATCAGAGAAGAAAAGAAAAATACTCAAGGCCAGCAGTCATAATACTGCATCAGGCCTTTTTCAAGAACTGCGGATTGACCTCAAAAAAACGCCATGGATTCACTGGTCGTGGAAAACTGAACAACTGTTTTCAAATACCGATGAAAACAAAAAGAGTGGCGATGATTTTGTTGCACGCCTCTACATAATCATTGATGGCGGTATCTTTTTCTGGAATAGCCGTACACTAAATTATGTCTGGTCATCTTCACATCAAACAGGTGAAACATGGCCCAACCCATACACATCCAGAGCCATCATTCTTGCTGTAGAGTCGGGCAACACCAAACTCGGGCAATGGCAGCACTATAAACACAATGTACGGGAAGATTTTCGTCGCCTCATCGGGAAAGATATCCGCTATATTGATGCCATTGCCATTATGACAGACAGCGATGACTCAGGGCAAAAGGCCACGACCTACTATGGTGACATCTTCTTCACTTCGGACTAGGGCCTGTTAACAGGCTCTGGATAAAAATCCTTTTCGACAGCCGTCGACGAAGCCTTTATGCTTCCCGCAACTATTTTTTACAGTTTAACGACCAATTTACGGAGAACAGCTTCATGGCATTGAGTATCGATCAATCCCGGAAAGATTTTCAGCAGGCACAAAAGCTGCTTCCCGGTGGCGTAAACTCACCGGTTCGTGCCTTTAAATCAGTTGGCGGAACCCCCCGCTTTTTCGCAAAAGCTGCCGGTGCCTCTGTCTGGGATGTAGATGGCAATAAGTACATCGATTATGTCGGTTCATGGGGGCCAATGATTCTCGGCCACACACACCCTGATGTCGTCAAAGGCGTGCAGGAGACCGCAGCGCTCGGTATGAGTTTCGGTGCACCATGTGAGCTGGAGATTGAGCTTGCCCAACTGGTGATTGATATGGTGCCATCTATTGAGGTAGTGCGTTTCGTGAATTCGGGCTCAGAGGCAACCATGAGTGCCCTGCGCCTGGCACGTGGTTTTACCGGCCGTGATAAATTCATCAAATTTGATGGTGGCTACCATGGCCATGCCGATGGTTTCCTGGTGAAAGCGGGCTCAGGTGCTGCCACCTTCGGTGAACCCGACTCTGCCGGTGTGCCTGCCGACTACGCCAGGTTGACACTGACAGCTCCGTTCAACGATATCGAAGCGGTGAAAAGCCTGTTTGCTGAAAATAGAGGCGAAATTGCCTCTATTATTGTTGAGCCGGTTCCCGGCAATACAGGTGTTATGTTGCTCAATGACAACGGTTTCCTGCAACAGCTTCGTGATATCTGTAATGAAGAGGGTGCGCTGCTGATCTTTGATGAAGTGATGTGTGGCTTCCGTGTGGCACCGGGCGGTGCACAGGAACGATTCGATATCATGCCGGATATCACCTGTCTCGGTAAAATTATCGGTGGCGGTCTTCCAGTCGGTGCTTACGGTGGTCGTGAAGAGATCATGCGCATGATCTCACCGGATGGCCCTGTTTATCAGGCAGGCACACTTTCCGGCAACCCGCTGGCGATGCGCGCAGGTCTGGAAACTCTCTCCCGCCTGCGTGAGCCGGGTTTTTACGAAGAACTTGAGCGTAAAACTACCTGTCTGGTCGAAGGGCTGCTGGAAGGGTGCAGGGCTGCCGGTGTTCCTGCTGTTGCCAATCAGGTCGGTGCGATGTTTACGCTATTTTTCACCGAACTTGATGCGGTGACCTGCTGTTCCGATGTAAGCAACGACTGTGACCTTGCTTTCTTCGGCAAATACTTCAATGCAATGCTGGATGAAGGTGTTTACCTCGCTCCATCCCAATTTGAGGCAGCATTCGTCTCTGCAGCACATACCGACAGAGACATCGAAAATACGGTTTCAGCAGCAAAACGTGCTTTGGACAGGGTGACAGCATGAGCCTGTTCAAAGAGATCAGGTTCAACAAGGCCGGGCTTATCCCGGCTATCGCGCAGGATGCTGAAACAGGTCGCGTGCTGATGATGGCCTGGATGAATGAAGAAGCCATCCGGCAGACAGTTGAAACAGGCTTTGCCCACTACTACTCGCGCTCCAGAAAAAAACAGTGGAAGAAGGGTGAGTCCAGCGGGCATGTTCAGGAGATAGAAGAGATGTTCCTCGACTGCGATGGCGATACCATCCTG
>JAJRVG010000038.1 GCA_021545595.1 Zetaproteobacteria bacterium
ATGGTGGCAACACTGCTGTCACCCCTGTTGACACCGCTGCTGGTTGAGACGCTGGGTGGCGCATTTCTGCAGATTCCCTTCTGGCCGATGATGAAGACGATTGTTTTGATCGTAGTGATACCCCTTCTTCTGGGCATGGCATTGAGGCCCTGGCTTGGCCCATTTGCTGCCGAAGCGGAGCAGATAGCACCCGGAATTGCAGCGGTAGCCATTATCATTATCTGCAGCTATGCCGTAGCAGCCAATCAGGAGCGTATTGCAGAGATCTCTATCTGGCTTCTGCTGCTTGTGGTGGTTTTGAACGGGCTTGGTTATCTGTTTGGCTGGGGTGCTGCCAGGCTGTTTGGGTTTGACCAACGGCACAGAATTACCATGGCTATTGAGATCGGTATGCAGAATGCAGGATTGGGTGTGGCACTCGCACTCAAACACTTTGAACCGATCACAGCCCTGCCGGGGGCACTGTTTGCCGTATGGTGTATTCTTACAGCAGCGGGGATGACCCGTTACCTTCACAAACACAACGAAGCGGTTGCTGCGGTTTAACCCTCACTCTTCAGATGCAATACGATCAGCCATATGAACATAGTGCTGACCATGCTTGCCGACGTAGATCTGGCTGGGGCGATAGATGCGGGTGTTACCGATCATTTCCCGCCAGTGGGCCAGCCAGCCGGATACGCGGGCCACGGCAAAAATCGGGGTGAAGAGATCGGTATTGATCTCCAGTTTTCGATAGACGATGCCGGAGTAGAAGTCGACATTCGGGCAGACCCCCTTCGCACCCAGTGTTGCCCTGGAGAGCTCCTCAATCTTCTGGGCGATTTTATAGGTTGGATCTTCACCGAATCGCTCCGTTAGTTCGACGTAGAGTGTCTGCAGCAGTGTGGCACGAGGATCCTTGGTTTTGTAAATACGATGGCCCAGACCTGTAATTTTCTGCTTTTTGGCAATCTTGTTGTTCAGGTATGGCTCCACATTTTCGACCGAGCCGATCTCATCCAGCATCTCCAGCACCTCTTCATTGGCACCACCATGCAACGGGCCGGAGAGCGTGCCAACAGAGGAGCTGATTACGGTATAGGGATCGGCCAGTGTGGAGCCGGTTACCATGGCCGAAAATGTACTGGCATTCATGGTGTGTTCAGCATGTACGATTAGCGCCACGTCCATAATGCGCTCGGCCAGCGGATCAGGCTCTTCACCACTCAGCATGTAGAGGAAGTTGGCGGCGTGAGAGAGATCGTCACGGGGTGGGATCGGGTCATCGCCTTTGCGCATGCGTGCGTGAGCTGCAACCAGTGTAGGCATTTTCGAGATCAGACGAATGGCTGCCTTATCGGCCATCTTGTAAGCGGTATCGAGGTCCGACGTCATGTCTGTAGTGATGGGGTAGAACATACCAAGTGCAGCCACACCGGCCTGCAGTGCATCCATGGGGTGTGCCGCGTCAGGGTAGCATTTAATCATGTCCCGGATGCTGTACTTGATGCGGCGGTGATGTCGAAGCCGGATGTCGAAGATCTTCAACTCCTCTTCGGATGGCAGATGACCATATAGCAGCAGGAAAGAGGTCTCTTCAAAGGAGGAGTGTTCGGCCAGTGTTTCAATATCAATGCCACGATACTCCAGATGCCCGGCCTGGCCATCAACGTAGGAGACGGAGGACTCTGCAACCGGAATGCCAGCAAGGCCAGGAGAGTAGCATGGGATTTTATTATTTTTCGGCATGGCTTATGGCCTCCAGATTCGTGCTGACGGACGGATGTAGTCTGTCGGGAGGCGGAAATATAACAGAGAGCATTTGTGAATGGCAGCTTGAAGAGGGGTGCTGTTGACTATTTACTCCCTTTCATGTCGAAATAGCGATCTGTAGCCCACAGATTCCTGGCTTCAGGATGGAGAACCTGCTGCTCTGCAGAGAGGCGGCTATGTTTGAGAATCGCCTTAATCAGCCATGAGCGCTGAAGCATAAAGGGTTCAAAGCTATGCCTGGGCAGCCGTAACAGATGGCAGGGGGTGCCGGAGACAACACTGTAGGGTGCCACATAGCCCCTTAGGAGCCCACCAAGATGGAAAAGGTCGCCTGGTTGCATACTGCCGATCAATGTATCCGTATCACCTGTGCAGTCCAGTAGCAACAGTGTCCCCGACTGGACCATAAAGGCATCCGGATATTCCTCACCCTCTTCTATCAATGTCTGCCCGGCATTCGTGGCCGTATTTTCAAATATGGCGGTGACCCGTCGGCGGTCGATCTCATTGAACAGTTTGAAGATATCGTGTCGGGATAGAATTCGCAGCAGCAGACGATGCCGGAAGAGGTGCTCCATCATGGCATAGAGATCACGATTTTTCTTCAATAGTGCCCGGATTCTCTCATAAGGGAGTTCTATAATTTTGGTGGTGGTTGCAGACGTGAGAGTGGCGGCACGGCGCATGCCGGTAAAGTAGGCCAGCTCGCCGATCAGGCAGGGCCTTTCACTGCTACCCGACAGCGTGCTCACCTTCTGACCCGGTATAATGACATCGACCTCTCCCTGCTTCAGTAGCCACATGTGCCCCGCAGGATCCCCTTTCTGGCAGAGCTGTTCACCACCGGAAAGTTCGCGTGGATAGCCATGTTTAAAAAGTCTGGCGATCAGCAGGGCTTCACTTTCGTCACTCTCCCTGTCGATGATCTGTTTTTTTGTATCGTGTTCGGTCTCGGCCATCAGCTCGTGCAGGCGTACCATACTCTCTTCTGCGATAGTCGTTTCATCACCCTCCACACCACTGGTGTAGTGATCCATTAATGATCTGTAGGCGGTTAGTGCCTCAGAGTGATCTCCTGTCCGTTCACAGGCGTAGGCGTAGCTTAGTTTGACATCCCTGTCATTGTGCCAGATCGGGGAGTTCCATAGTTGACCGTAATGTTTGCGGGAGGCATGAAAGTCTCCTTTTGCAGCGGCACTTCGAGCCTGTTGAAATATTTTCTGGTAATCCATGCTAGACAGAAGACTCCCTAATTAGATTTTTCTCCATTCTAGACCATTTTCTCTATTTTCACATGCCGGTCGGCTTTCCACAGGTAATCATCTTCCGGACGCATAATCTGCAGATGTGCAGGTCGGTGTGAAAAATGCAGGATAGCCTGGGTGATCCAGGGTCTGCGCATGGTGAAGATTTCAAACGCTTCCTGTGACAGGCGCAGAAGGCTGGCAGGCGTGGCTGTAAGTACCTTGTATTCACTCCTGTATCCTTTCAGGAGGCCTCCAAGATGAATCACTTCTCCCGGGAAGATGCAGGCCGTCATTGAGCCGTCATGCGTTCTGAAACCCTCATCCGGGTGGGAGTGCATGAAAAACAGACAGCCGCTTTGCAGCATATAGGTATTGGTATGTTCTTCCCCCTCTTCAATGAGGGTTTCACCAGGCCCGACAGTGATGCGCTCGAATCTGTTCATCAGCCGCATTCGGTCAATATCGTTGATTCGTTCAAAAACGGCATGATGGGCCAGAACCGGTTCGGCCCAGCGCTCAAGAATCAGACGTTCCATAGCGCCCCTGAAAGCAGGGTCGCTCTCCTCTCGCTTAAGGATGTCGCTGCTGTTAATGGCAAAGAGTTCTGCTGTGGCTGCGACCTCAACATCTGCGACTCTTCGTTGACTGGTGAAAAAACCGATTTCGCCAATCAGTGTCAAATGGCCATCTTCTGCGGTGATGCTGTCCGGCTCGTCATAGTCGGGAAGATGAATCGTTAGTGAGCCGCTGCGCATGAGCCACAGCGTGTGTGGCATATCACCTTCATGGCAGAGCATATCACCGGGAGAGAGTGAAATGAGCTCGCCCATTTCGCAGAGCTGGTGCATCAGTTCTGCATCGTTCAGGGCTTCAACTTCACACGTCTCTTCCGGCCCTTTCTGCCGCAGCTCTTCTTCCTCATCCGGCCTGTTTTTCAGCCCTTCAATTATCTGTTCAAGTACTTTTGCTGCAGGCTCCTCGCCACTCTGATGGTAGATGACGACCACTTCACTGTAGGTCTCGATGGCCTGCTTCAGGTTTCCCGTTTTTTCAGCGCAGTAGGCGTACCTGAGCCTGGTGTCGAGGTCATCTGCCATCTCCGGAAACGCTGTAATGGAAGCGTAGAGTTGCTCAGCTTCATGATACTCCTCCCTGGAGACAGCTTTGCGGGCTAGCCTGAGTAGTTTGGAAAGTGGGAGGAGGTTCACTATTTGTGTCCAAGTGGATGCGCGCTGTTTACCAGCTCATGCAGCCGGGCCCTGGAGACATGGGTATAGATCTCAGTTGTGGTGATATGCGCGTGTCCGAGCAGCATCTGAACGGCACGCAGGTCTGCACCATGATTGAGCAGGTGTGTGGCAAATGCGTGGCGTAGTGTGTGAGGTGAGGGGAGTGGAGAGATGCCTGCCCGGTTTGCGTAGAGCTTGATGCGTTGCCAGAAGTTCTGCCTGCTCATGGCCTTTCCCGAACGTCCCGGAAAGAGGTGGGTGTTGGCAGTGCTGGCCCGTTTCTGTAGCCATTTTTTTAACCAGTTCCCCGCCTCTTCACCAAAGGGAACCATACGCTCCTTGTCACCTTTTCCGACAATCCTGACAATACCAGCCTGAAGATCAATGTTGGAGAGGGTGAGCCCCGTCAGTTCCGAAACCCGAAGGCCGGTGGCGTACATCAGTTCAAGCATGCAGCGGTCGCGCAGCCCTGTTGCCTGCCCTACTTCGGGTGTTGCAAGCAGTAGTTCAACCTCTTTTTCACTCAACTCTTTGGGCAGCTTGCGCCCCCTGTGCATGTTGGGGAGATTATGAACAGGGTGATCTTCACGCCATCCCTCCTGCTGGAGGTAGCCGTACCATGTGGAGAGTGAACTGCGCCGCCGATAGATGCTGGATTCCTTTAGCCCCGCTTTTCTCAGAGTGGCGAGGTAACTGGCAATATCATCCTGTGAAGCATCAAAGATGGAGTGGCCTCGATTGCTGTGGAGAAAGCTGGCGGCATGTTTAAGGTCTGAGCGGTAGGCAGAGAGCGTCTGTGGAGACCAACCACGTAACATGCCCATGCGCTGAAGGAGACCCTCCATACGTTCCTCATCAGCAGGACTTTTCTCTGTAGTTGATATCACGGAGAAAAGTATAGGTAGAATTCCCTGTTATGCGAGTGCCTTGGCGATTGAATGCCCGGATATTATTTCAGGCAGTGAATTCACTGGCTTAAAACAGAAAGGCCCGGCAGGATGCCGGGCCTTAAAGATGGTACCGAGAACTGGACTCGAACCAGCACGTCTGTGAAGACACTGGCACCTGAAGCCAGCGCGTCTACCAATTCCGCCACCTCGGCATTTTCAGACAGCAAAGCTAACAGGCGGCTTTAACTTTGCTCACACAAAATTGCAGGATAACAATTTTGCACGTCTTACGCTTTAGGGCCATACACGGATGTATGGCATGATAATCAAACACAAATGTGTATGATTCCAGCAGCCCATCCGTGGGCCACCCCACACTCTGTCTAATGCTATCGAAGAAGTCAGAGTAGCCACCTTGCATTACAATCATGCTTTGTAAGGGCGCGCAATAGTAGAATGGAGCAGTTAGGTGTCAAGGAAGAATATTAAAGAATTCAGATGGTCGGATGTTAAAGGAAAGCCTGAAAAACCGTCCGATCGCAGATCCGGCGCTTATAAAGACAGCGGGCAGGTAAAAAAGAGTAAAAGTAGTTCTGAAGACAGGATTGACAGTGGTCGGGTTATCCGGGCTCTGGCATCAATGCCGAAGAGCTCAGGCTCGATGCGCGATCTTGAAAGAGTGCTGGGGGTTAAGGCTCCGGATCAGCGGCGTTCATTTAAGCGAATGGTGGCATCAATGCTGGAGAGTGGAGAGCTTTTTCAGCGTGGAAAACAGCTGACTCTGCCGAAAGGGCGGCATAAAAAGGATTTGAAAGAAGGGCATAGAGGGAAGCATAGAGGAGCTTCCGGAGAGAGGAGTGGCGGGCGCACATGGACAGGAAAACTTTCGGCTCATCCTGATGGTTATGGCTTTGTAGCCGTGCCCGACCGGAAGGAGGACTTCTTTCTGCCACAGAATGAGATGAAAGGTCTGATGCATGGTGACACGGTCGAGGTTCGGGCGGTGAACTACCGTGGCCGTGAGTCAGCAGAGCTGGTGCGGATTGTTGAAGAGGGTCATAATATCATTACCGGTCAATTCATCATCCGGGGTGGCGTGGCTATGGTGGAGCCGCGCTCGAGAAAGTTTTCACAGGCCATTCTTGTTTCCGAGAAAGATTCCAGGGGTGCACATGATGGTGACTGGGTTCAGGTTGAGATTCAGCGTGGCACTACGCCCCTGCGAGGCCGGGTGCTTCAGGGCCTGAGTGATCTGTTTAAGCCATCCAGTCTGATTGACCTGATTATTGCAGAGCAGCAACTTCCCGGCGAGTTCCCTGATGCAGTGATAGAAGTCGCCAACTCAATGCCAAAAAGTGTCTCCCAGGCTGAAGCAGCTACGCGTAAAGATCTGCGCCATCTCTCATTTGTGACCATTGACGGTGAAGATGCCAGGGATTTCGACGATGCGATCTGCGTGATGCCCCGTGGAGATGGTTTTGAAGTGTGGGTAGCGATTGCCGATGTTGCCCATTATGTCCGCCCGAATACGGCGTTGGATAGAGAGGCGTTTGAGCGCTCTACCTCCTTTTACTTCCCTGACCGGGTGATTCCAATGTTGCCCGAAGCACTCTCCAATGGCCTCTGTTCACTGCGACCCAATGTTGATCGACTGACCATGGCAGTGCGCATGCGTTTTGACTGTTATGGGCGTGGTCGGGCGGCACAGGTTTATGATGCAGTGATCCATTCACGTGCCCGTTTGACCTACACACAGGTGGCGGTATGGCTTGAGGATGGCGATGCCGGTGCCGAAGATTGCCCGGTTCAACAGCCTGAAGTTCAGCAGATGCTTTCAGATGCAGCCCGGCTATTGCATCTGCAGGAGAAGAACAGGGAGAAGCGTGGTGCGCTTGGTCTTGATCTTCCTGAAGTGGGGCCGTTGGTCAGGGATGACAGGATTCTGGCGCTGGAAGTACGTGAACGTAATATTGCCCACAGATTGATTGAAGAGCTGATGCTCTCGGCCAATGTAGCTGTTGCACACTATTTCGAGGCACATAACTCTACCCTGCTTTACCGGGTGCATCCGCAGCCGGAGCGTGAATCTATTGAGAAGGTGAATGATTTTCTCGCGCCCTTTGGTTCAACTATTGGCCAACACAGCAGCAAAGGTGTCCGGCCACTTGATATTCAGAAGGTATTGGAAGAGTCCGAAGGCAAACCATATGGACACGTGTTACACAGATTGATATTGCGTTCCATGCAGCAGGCCAAGTATTCCCCCAACAACGAGGGGCACTTCGGTCTGGCCTATGAGAGTTATTGCCACTTTACCAGCCCGATTCGCAGGTATGCCGACCTGACAGTACACCGCAGGCTTAAAGCACTGATCAGAAAAGAGGATCCGAACAGAGTGCAGCCTGCAAACACCCTTGCAGCAGTGGGCGAGCATGTCTCCATTCAGGAGCGCAAACAGGTACGTTCGGAGTGGGATGTGGAGGCGATGCTGGGAGCGCTTTATCACGCTAAAGATGTGGGTAAAGTATTCAAGGCGATTGTCTCCGGCATGACCAAACGCCGCATATTTGTTGAGATTGAATCTTCGCTCGCAGAGGCTTCCATTGCGGTTGATGATCTGGGCAGGCTGTTTGTTCTGGATGAGAAAAATCATCGGCTGGTTGCCAGGCATGGTGGTTTTATGATCAACCTTGGCGATGAACTGGATATTGAGATCACATCAACAGACCCAGTGAGGGGGGTGATCAATATTTCACTGGTTACACCGGAGAAATCAGACGCCTGAAAAGTGGTCGGAAAGAAGTAGAAGCGTGGGAAGTTTTATGACCCGGTGGTGGTGGATGCCTGCCTGAAACTTTTCAAAGAGAAAAGGCTCCCCTTACAGGATTGAACAACTGCCCGTTAACCTGTAATCAGTCAGTTTGTAATCAGGCAATCGGGAACACCCTTCAGCTTTAATTCACCCATAAGATTTCTTTTTCTGTGCAACACTTCGTTGCCAAGCAGCAAGTGGGTTTTCTGATCATATTCAATGGCCAGCCCGGCCCGATAATAGCCTTTGCTACCATGCACCCAGCAGACGGCTCCCTTTCCGGCAATCCAGTCTCCCCGCAGTATCATTGAAAAGTCCAGCACCTCCCCCACCTGAAATGGTGTGGTACACCTGTATGATATCCCCAGACCTGAAGCAGAGATGTCCATCACGGATCCCTCCCACTCCTCCTGCTCGGAACCCTTCAGAGTGATATGAACCGGGGTGCTACTCTGTACACGGGTATCCCTCCGTTTCTCACGGGTAAGTGGTAAAAACTCACTATATCGCCAGTGCAGGGTTGTCCGGGTTGCCTCCTCCACCAGAATCTGAATTGACAGTTCACTCTCCGGCAGACGTGTATAAGCACTTCTGCCATCACTGGAAGCAGAGAGAAGTGCAGCCAGTCTGTTTTTCCTGTTCTCAATGATGAAGCTGTTCTCTTCCACCTGAAGTAACCTGACCGACAGAGAGACCGGGATTTCCTTGTAATAGTTATAGATAGTAATCTCTCTTTTCTGTGACCAGTAGTTTATCGCCCTGTTCAATAGGTGTGCGTGCCCCTCTTTAAGAAGTTCTGCCTGAAGTGATCTCCACGCCTGCTCATGCTGCTTCTCAGTGGCCCGCATCAGCAGGGAGACCATGAGATCGTAGTGGGCGAGGAACCTGGCCATACTTTTGAAATCCTGCTCTTCGTTCGTCTTCAACTGAATCATCGGCAGTGCATTTCTGCAGTAGATTAGCGCCAGATGAATCTCATTGGGAGTGCACTTTTCACTCAATAGTTGCTCTATCATAGAGTCAGGCGGAGGTATGGCAGGCTTTAATACACTCTGCAGCAACGCTTCAACCGCCATGTCAGATGCCCTTGAGAGAATTTTCTTAAGTCGCCCTCTCAGCTCTTCCCTGAGCGCTCTGTCTGTTTCGCCCGGCATTATATGCAGCAACCATCATGGCACTGCTTCGACACAATGGATGCTCTTTCCATGAAAGAGAAACATGCCATCACCAGCACAGGCAAGCCAAATAAACTGAACGAATAAGCTGTATCAAATAACAGGCCTCACTATTGATTCAAAGCAGAGTCAAGCGTATCGGGATCGGAGAGAAACAGCTAATGATTTAACGCTGGCCCAATTAGCCATCGATTTCTCAAAATTTGGCAACAGATCAACTCTTTTTCAACAGATGGTTGAAGTTCTTAAGAACCCATATAAAATGGTTTATTTATCAATGGCTCTTGCAGATGCGATGGCCGCCATATTGACGATATCATCTACAGATGCACCGGTCTGCAGCACGTGCACCTGATGGGGCAGGCCAAGCAGAATCGGTCCGATTGCCGTACCACCACCGAGTTCACGCAGCAGTTTGTAAGAGATATTGCCTGCCTGCATGGTCGGGAAAATTAGTACGTTGGCGGCCTCCTTGAGCATGCTGAACGGGTAGTTGGCAAGGTGAGCAGCATTTACAGCCGTATCGGCCTGCATCTCTCCATCTACCATCAACTCCGGATAATCTTTGTGCAAAATCTGGACGGCCTCAGCCACTTTGCTGGTTTCAGGGTGTGGTGCACTGCCGAAATTGGAAAAAGAGAGCATGGCAACACTGGCTTTGCAGCAGAGAGATTCCGCCGTCCCTGCTGCCAGCACAGCCAGGCGAGCCAGCTGCTCCGCGTTCATCTCCACATTGACAGTACAATCACCAAGGAAATAGCAGCCTGATTCCATTACCATCATATAGAGGCCATAGACATGGTGGTGGTGACCCCCGGCATCATGCCCGAGCACTTTGAGCACTGGACGAAGCGCATCGGGATAGTGAGCCGTGCGCCCGGTCAACATGCCGTCAGCAAAACCCTGACGGACCATCATGGAGCCGAGAACGTTTCTATCGTGCCTTAATATCTTGGCCGCTTTGTGGCGAAGGACCCCCTGACGTTTGCGATCGAAATAATAAGCATCTGCCAGACTGTCAAATCGTGAATCCTCCTCTTTAGGGTCGATGATCTCAACACCATCCAGATCCAGCTGCATCTCCTCTGCATGTGCCCGGATTATTTCAGGAGAGCCGATCAGCATCGGTCTGGCGACACCCTGGTCACGTATCACGGTGGCTGCGCGTACAACGATTTCATCGTCACCTTCAGGCAGCACAAGACGGAGCGGGGCTGTTCTGGCTTTGTCAGTGATCAGGCGCATGAAGGTTCTGGACTGATCGATACGGCCAGCCAGACTCTGAGCATAGGTTTTCAAATCGCTGATCGGAGAGCGAGCCACACCGGTATCAGTCGCAGCCTTTGCAACAGCGGCAGGAACCACCTCAATCAGGCGTGGATCAAATGGTTTTGGCAGGATGTACTCAGGCCCGAAATGCATGAATTCATTGCCATAGGCACGAAGTACTGTGTCCGGCACCTCCTGGCGAGCCAGTTCGGCCAATGCATGTACCGCAGCAATCTTCATCTCCTCATTAAAGGTGGTCGCCCGGGCATCAAGAGCGCCACGGAACAGGAAAGGGAAGCCAAGCACGTTGTTAACCTGATTGGGATGATCGGAGCGGCCTGTTGCCATAATCAGATCGGAGCGGGTCTTCATGGCCAGGTCATAGGCAATTTCCGGATCGGGATTGGCCATGGCAAAGACAATGGGGTTGTCGGCCATGCTCTTCAGCATCTCCGGTTTAACGATATCACCCTGTGACAGGCCGACAAAGACATCTGCGTCGGCCATCGCCTCTTCAAGCGTACGTTCGGGACGTTCAGTTGCAAAATAGGCCTTGTGGGGTGGCAGTTCTTCATCACGCCCTTTGTAAATAACACCTTTACGATCCAGAAACAGGATATTTTTCTTTTTTGCACCCAACTCTTCGATGAGTTTCATGCAGGCAAAACCTGCCGCACCGGCACCAAGGCAAACGACCTTTACGTTCTTAATTTTTTTGTTTTGCAGTAGTAGGGCGTTGATGAATCCAGCAGCCAGAATCACAGCCGTACCGTGTTGATCATCATGCAGTACAGGAATATTCATCCGCTTTTTCAGTTCCTGTTCAATAATAAAACATTCCGGTGCCTTGATGTCTTCGAGATTGATGCCACCGAAAGTCGGTTCCATCCGGGTGATGGTCTCAACAAGCGCCATGGGGTCGGACTCATCAAGCTCAATGTCAAATACATCAATATCGGCAAAACGTTTAAACAGCACGCCTTTGCCTTCCATGACCGGCTTGCCGGCCAGTGCCCCGATATCACCCAGTCCAAGTACGGCAGTGCCATTGCTGATTACGCCCACCAGATTTCCGCGGGATGTGTATTCATAGGCAAGTTCAGGCTCTCTCTCGATTTCAAGGCATGGAACAGCCACGCCTGGTGTGTAGGCCAGTGCCAGATCGCGTTGAGTCAGGCACGGTTTGCTCGGACGGACACTGATCTTGCCCGGTGTGGGCAGGCGATGATATTCGAGTGCTTCTTCACGCATAGTGTCTTTTGGCATTCCGGGCTCCTGACTTTACAATTGGTAAGAACCGAGCACCCTAACCCGTTATGAATGGTTTGGCAGCAGGGAACAGGGTATGGCGATGTTGAAAGTTGGTGTTGCAGGTGCGGGCGCGGTGGGTTGCCACTATGGCAGTCTGTTGCAGCAAGGTGGCCTGGATGTGGTCTGCCTGACGCGTGGTGAACATCTTGCAGCCCTGAAAGAAAATGGACTCACCCACATCTCCAATAACGGGAGTGTTGAGCTGAACATTCAGGCCAGTGATGATCCCTCCATTCTCACAGATTGCGATGTGATACTGCTAACCTGTAAAACCACCGCATTGGATGAACTTTGTCAGCAGCTTGGGCCTGTTATCAGCAATAAAACGGTTCTGGTGACCATGCAGAACGGTGTTACAGCTCCGGATCAGGCCATACACTATTTTCCTCAATCACCATTGATTGCAGCATCTGCATTTATTGGTGTGCGTATCGAGAAGCCGGGCGTCATTATCCATTCGGCGGCAGGGCATATTCGTCTGGGTCATTGGGGAGCGAGCGGGCAGGGTGACGGAGCCGCATCGGCTGCTTTGGAGAAACTGATTGCGGCATGGGATCGTTCCGGTGTCGATGCAGACCGTGTATCGGATATGAAGCGTATGCTCTGGTATAAGATGCTCTGGAACTGCGGCTTTAATGCAATCACCGCTCTGGCACACCGTTATGCTCGTGATATTGCAAAAGATGAAGATAGTGTGCGCTGGGTGCGTGCAGCCATGCAGGAGGCTATGAATGTTGCCAGAGCCGAGTCGATTCAGGTGCCTTCAGATGCAATTGAGCAGCATCTGGCGCTGACGATGAAGGCCGGGCCTGTGAAGAGCAGCATGTGGCAGGATATGGAGCATGGTCGCCCGACAGAGATTGAGGCGATGAATGGCTTTGTGGCAAAAAGGGCAGAAGAGTTGGGGCTGGAAGCGCCAGTGAATGATCTGCTGGCGAGTTTGATTCGTGCATCGGAAAGAAAATGATTTTCGATATCCTTCTGTTCATTTCTTTGTTTGCCCAAAGAAACGAACCAAAGAAACGAACCAAAGAAAGGGCACCCGGCACCTGACTTCCCTTCGGGTTCCCTCGCTGGCATATAAAAATGGGCGCGACGTTGCTGCTTGATCCCATTTTTATATTTACCTCGGCAGTCAGTTGAACGGGGGGGTATCCCTTGCATCATAAGAACAGGAGAGTGATAAGTCTTTGAAACATTATGATGTGATTATTGTCGGAGCAGGGGCTGCAGGGGTGATGTGTGCGATTGAGGCAGGCAAGCGTGGCCGCTCTGTGCTGGTAATTGATCATGCTGAAAAAGCTGGCAAAAAGATTCTTATTTCCGGTGGCGGGCGATGCAATTTTACCAACTTGCAGAGCGAGCCAG
>JAJRVG010000039.1 GCA_021545595.1 Zetaproteobacteria bacterium
ATCAGCTTCCAAGAAATGGACCAAGCCCATTCATCACTGGAAAACCGCACTTAACCGCTTTATGATCGAGTTTCCGGATCGGATGCCGGAGAAGTTTTAAATGAATTTACACAGATGGATTTACAGGGTCAATTCCATCGGGGCCAGAGGCTACCCAGCTTCAACAACAGGCCGGATATATGTATGCAACTTTCCTTACTTGCACATCAAACTTTTTCCTTGCAATGCGGGACGGTCCAGATATGTCCCCGATTTTCTTGTTTTATCCACCCAACGACAGGTCTGCACCAAACACTTCCGGTAGCGGTTCTGTATCAAGCATCCCGATACTGGATTTGAGCTGCAACTCGGCAAAAATAAGCTGCGCCTCTGCCTCTGCCAGATTCTTCTCCGCTTCAAAGCGCCGTTCATCGGCATCCAGAACTTCGGTCATGGTGCGCAGGCCCACCTCATGCCCCATGCGTGCCGCATCTGCTGCCTCCGTAACCGAGACAATTGCCTTCTGCATAGCATGAAGTTGTAAGATAGAAGCTGAATAACCCAGAAATGCCTGCCGGGCAGTAAGCCGGGCCAGACGAATATCATCCTGTAGTGCAAACCCTGTCTGTAGTGCCGCCTTTTTGCTCTTCTTCAACCGTGCCCGGTCGCCACCACCTGCAAATAGTGGAACAGCCAGCTGAACACCAATAGCCTGGTTACGTGATTGTGAGCCTCCCAACTGACCCGATGTGGCCTGGTTGCCTTCCAGTGACGCAAAGGCTTCCACCTTCGGCATACCACTCCCCCATGCCCTGGTCTCCTCCTCTTCAGCTGTGCGGAACTGCAGGCGGGCAAGACGCACGGAGAGCGCCCCTTCTGCCGCACGCAGCTCCCAGGCTTCGGAGTTGTCCGGCAGAGATGCCGATAGTCCGCTGGATATGGCCGGTGGCGATACCTTTACCACCATATCACCTGTCAGCGAAGCGAGGCGCTCCGTTGCCTGATCAAGACTGTTTTCAGCCACCAGCCGCTCGGCTCGCGCCAGATCACGGCGGGCATCGGCATCCAGTCGCTCATTGAATGCCGAAACACCGGCCGCAAATACGGCCTCCGCCTGCAGGGCAAGCCTCTCAGCTGCCTCCTCCCTGGCTCTGGCCGCACGCAGTGCCGATTGTGCTGTTACCGCTTCCAGATACGTCTGTGCTGTCTCCAGCATCAACCGCTGACGCTCCAGTCTCAGCCTCATCTCACCTGCCTCAGCTGAAATCTCCCCCTGCCGATAACCTGCCCAGCGCTCCAGATCAAACAGTGGCTGCACCACGCGCAGAGCAATGGTGTTATCATGGTATTTCAGATTGGATTGGAAAATATTCTGTGGTTCATCATAACGTGTGATCTGTTTACGAAGCTGGTGGCTGCCGGTTGCATCAATACTAGGGAGCAATCCTGCAACGCCAATGTAATAGTCCTGCTCAGAAGCATCTCGTCCGGCTTCCGCCGCCTTCATCGCTGGCGCATGCGCCAGAGCCAGCTCGACAGCACGCACAAGAGTGATCTCCTCTGCCCGGGCAGAGAAAGATGCCAATACACACGCCAAAAACAGAACGATTCGAGTGATCATCCCCTCTCCCCCGACCAACATCCCCAATCACTCAACTTTAACCGGCAACACTTCAGAATGTAAAGCTGCCAAAGCAGGCTGCAAAAAAATAGCTCTGCCGAAATTTTGATCCTGGACGAATTAGAGAAGATGGCGCCGGGAGAGATGCCCCGTCAGGGATGTTACCTGAATGAGCCTCTGCGCCCGCGATTGCCGCCGCCCGGACGCCCCGGCTTGCCTTTGCCCCCGTTTGGACGGGGCTGCTCACGATCTTCCCTGCCCAGCCCCTCTGCGACTGCACCGGGGGCGGTGGGCTTGCCAATCTCAAGCCATTCGAGTTCAATACGCTTTAAGGGAATAGAGCGCTTGATATAGGCCTCAATATCCGGCACACCAAAACAGAAATGCTCACAGGCAAAAGAGATTGCCACACCTTTAGCACCGGCACGTGCAGTACGGCCAATGCGATGCACGTAGTTCTCAGCATCATCCGGCAGATCATAGTTGAAGACGTGTGTGACCCCATCAATATGCAGCCCACGGCTTGCCACATCGGTAGCCACCAGCAGATGCAATTTCCCCTTTGAAAAATCCTCAAGAATCCGCATCCGTTTTTTCTGGCGCACATCGCCGGAGAGAATGCCGACACCAAAGCCATAGCGAGCTAGATTCCGGGCAACCTTTTCACCGGTTCGCTTCTGATTAATAAAGATCATGCCACGCTCAACATCCTGCTCACGCAATATGTGTACAAGCAGAGGAAACTTCTCCTCCATAGCCGTGTGATAGAGAGACTCCACGATACCATCGGCTATCAGGCTGCCCTCCTCCGCGCGCAACTTCACCGGATCATTCATATGATCATAGGCAAGCTCCAGAACCCGGTGCGAGAGGGTGGCGGAAAACATCAACGACTGGCGTTCACTGTATTTAGGAAGCCGGCGCATCATAAAACGGAGATCTTTGATAAAGCCAAGGTCAAACATACGATCCGCCTCATCAATCACCAGCATCTCACATAGGCTCAGCGAGTAACAACCCTTTTTCAGATAGTCGATCAGACGTCCCGGTGTGCCGACCAGAATGTCGACTCCATCATCAAAGGCCAGACGCTGCTTCTCGTAATCAACGCCGCCAAATACGGTATGCAGTTTAAGATCCGTATACTTGATCAGTTTTTTTGCATCATCGGATATCTGTACCACCAGTTCGCGCGTTGGTGCAATGACCAGTGCCCTCGGATGTTTTTTTCCACGCCCTTTTTTCGGTGGCTCGGTTAGAAGGCGGTTGAGTGTGGTAATCAGGAATGCGGCTGTCTTGCCGGTGCCGGTTCGCCCCTGTCCGGCAACGTCGCGGCCAGCCAGCGTTACCGGCAGGGCTCTCTCCTGGACAGCCGTCAGCTCGGTAAAGCCCAGATCACTAATCGCCCTCTGAAGCGGTTCGGCAAGGTCAAGTTCTTTGAATTTCATGCTATAATTTATCTACTCCTGAGAGCACTTCTTCAAACAAAAAGTGCCCTGCAGCCTATGGAGAGGCTGCCAAAATTAACCGTGTAACCCATTAATATTTGTGAGCAAAGACAAAATGACACTTCTGGCTCTGCCTGTAAGAGCATGGGCAGGATGCCCCTGTTCCTGTTTCACAATTCCCGATATCCTATGTTAGATAGGTTTGCCTCGCAAAAGATATCGCAGTAATGTGCGCAACCCCGGGCTCATGG
>JAJRVG010000040.1 GCA_021545595.1 Zetaproteobacteria bacterium
CGTGGTAAGCGTTTGGTAAACTGGGATCCGGTACTGGAAACGGCTGTTTCCGATCTGGAAGTGGTGCATGATGAAGAGTCCGGCCATTTCTGGCATATTCAGTATCCACACGCGGACGACCCGTCCAGACACGTGATTGTGGCGACCACACGTCCTGAAACCATGCTGGGCGATGCTGCAGTGGCTGTTCATCCTGATGATGAACGTTACAGGGATCTGATTGGTAAAGAGCTTCTCCTGCCACTGTGTAATCGCACGATTCCGGTGATTGCCGATGAGTATGTTGATCCTGAATTCGGTACCGGTTGCGTGAAAATAACACCTGCACACGATTTTAACGATTATGAAGTGGGCAAGCGCCACGGGCTTCCTCTGATCAATATCTTTACCAATCGTGCCCATATCAACAGTGATGAGACTGTTCCCGAGCAGTATCGGGGGCTGGATCGTTATGAGGCCCGCGAACGTATGGTGGCTGATCTGGAGGCCGAAGGATTGCTCTACAGGGTTGAAGATCATGAACATAAAGTGGGCCGTGGAGACCGCTCTCATGCGGTGATTGAGCCCTACCTGACTGATCAGTGGTATGTTGCGATCCAAGATATGGCAGAGCCTGCTATCAAAGCGGTTGAAGATGGCGATATCCGTTTTGTACCGCAGCACTGGGAGAAGACCTATTTCGAGTGGATGCGTAATATTCAGGACTGGTGTATTTCACGCCAGCTCTGGTGGGGTCACCGTATTCCTGCCTGGTATTGTTCGGATTGTGGCCACATTACAGTAGATCGGGGTACGCCGGAGTATTGTGGCGGCTGTGGCTCCAGAGAGATTCGGCAGGATGAAGATGTGCTTGATACCTGGTTTTCATCAGGTCTATGGCCGTTCTCAACGCTTGGCTGGCCTGAAAACACCAGAGAGATAGAGGATTTCTACCCCACCAATGTGCTGGTAACCGGATTTGATATTATCTTTTTCTGGGTAGCCCGCATGATCATGATGGGTATGAAGTTCACCGACAGAGTTCCATTTAAAGATATCTACATCCACGCCCTGATTCGTGATGCCCAGGGGCAGAAAATGTCCAAGTCCAAGGGTAATGTGATTGATCCGCTTGAGATCATCGATCAGTACGGTGCCGATGCACTGCGCTTTACACTTGCTCACATGGCGACACCGGGCCGTGACGTGAAGATGGATGTGAAACGTATTGAGTCCAACCGCAACTTCATGAACAAGATCTGGAATGCCGCCCGTTTTGTATTCATGAATCGTGGTGACGCGGCTGTTGATCCAACGGTGAAAGCAGAATCTGACGTCAATTGCTGGGTACTATCCGAGTTGAATGCGACTGCCCGTGAAGTGGAGAAGGCGTTGACCGAATACCGTTTTAATGAGGCGGCGGGCACGTTGTACAACTTTATCTGGGGAACCTACTGTGACTGGTATGTGGAAGCCGCTAAAGTATCTCTCTACAAAGATGATGAAACTTCCAAAGCTGAGACTCAGGTAGTGATGCTGACGGCTCTGGATGGCTGGCTGCGCCTGCTACACCCGATCTGTCCGTTTATTACTGAGGCACTGTTCCAGGAGCTGCATGGGCCGGATGAACGTTTGGCGAGCTCTGACTGGGTCGGTTCATATGCCAGTGATGATCAGGCTGTCTTACGTATGAATCGTGTCATGGAGGTGGTCTCTGCTATCCGTTCAATCCGTGGTGAGATGAATGTTTCACCGGGCAAAAAGATTGTGGCGCAGATTGCCGCTCCGGACGTGGTTCGCAGCGAACTTGAAACCCAGCAGAAGATGTTGATGAGTCTGGCACGGCTGGAGTCTCTGGAGTGGTTGCCGGAAGATGTTGAGGTTGAAGCTGCTGCGGTAGCACCACTGGCTGATGTAACAGTCTACCTGCCGTTGGCAGGACTGGTTGATGTGGCAGAAGAGCTGATCCGTATTGAGAAGAATATTGTCAGGGCTGAGAAAGGTGTGGGCGACCTTGAGGGCAGACTCTCCAACTCGAAGTTTGTTGGTAGTGCACCGGAAGCGGTGGTGGCGAAGGTTCGCAGTGATCTTGATGAGAACAGAGTGAAGCTTGAAGAGCTTGAAGCCGCCAGAGAGCGCCTTCAAGGGTTGTGATGACCGCATTAAACATCCCTCTTGATGCTTGTGTCACAGCAAGAATTTTGTGAAATCCATACTGCTTATTAAAGCCGCACACCTATGGATGGGCTCGAATCACATGTGCCGCCGAAATGTAATAAGCAAAAGGTAGGGAGCCTTTTGCGAAGGGGGACAAATCCCACCCATGGACGGGTGGCGAGCAAGCAAAGCGAGCTCGTGAATGGAGGCGGACATGCGCCGCCGGAATGTTATAAGTAAAAGGCAGGATAGCCTTTTACGAAGGAGAACAACATGCCAAGTTTCGATATTGTATCCGAGATAGATATGCAGGAGATGGATAACGCCATCAATCAGGTGAAGAAAGAGGTTGCCACGCGTTATGATTTCAAAGGAAGTAACTCATCCATAGATCTGGCTGATGATGGCATCAGTGTGGTTGGGGATTCAGATGCCCGGATCAATACCATTACAGAAATTCTTCGCACCAAAATGGTTAAAAGAAAACTGGATTCCAAATGTCTTGAGTATGGGGATGTAGAAGATGCCAGTGGCAGCAGCAAACGGCAGCAGATTGGGATCAAGCAGGGTATCAGTAGTGAGCTGGCCAAAAAGATTGTGAAGCTGATTAAGCAGGAGAAGGTGAAGGTGCAGGCTGCGATTCAGGGAGAGCAGGTGCGTGTGACCGGTAAGAAACGGGATGATCTTCAGGCTGTAATGACTCTGGTTCGGGGCATGGATGCCGACCGTCCATTGCGGTTCAATAATTTCAGGGAGTGACTGGTTTTTGGCTATTAATGTGAGACAGGCTACATTAACAGCCATAAATATTGCTGATAGTAGGGCGCTTTATATGAGGTGGAGATTGAGATGACCAAGCGAAAAGAGAAGCCGGTTGAACAGAAAAATCTTCTGGCTGCTGTCGAGGATAAAAGTCAGGCCAAAGATATTGCAAAGTTGCTCGAGAGCGACTCAACTCTTGAGCTGATCGCACGCGGGGACACTGCAGTTCTTCCCCAGCTGGCTGCGGCACGGTCGGCTAATCAGCTGGACACCACACCCCTTGACCTTGATGCCATTATTGAAGATGTCGCGCATGTGATTGCGACAACACCGGATTACTACAAGTGTATTATGTTTACCGATCTGGTCGGTTCAACCCAGTACAAACGCGAGATGGGACACACCAAGGGGTTCATGCGCAACCGTATGTTCTGTGATATTTGTGAGCAGGCCGTGATCAGGAATAACGGAACGGTGGTAAAGCGGCTGGGCGATGGTGTGATGGCTGTGTTTGAGACGGCTATCGACTCGGTTCTGGCGGCAATGTTAATGGTGAGCAGTATCGACAACGACAGAAAAAAGCTGAAAAAGATTGTTGGCAAAATGGATTGTCGGATTGGTATTACCTGCGGTTATGTGAAGGAGATTCCAGGAGTGACCAAGGATTATATCGGCCATGCGATGGATAAAGGTGCCCGGATCGAAGGCATTGCCAAGACTAATCAGGTGCTTATCGATGAGATTGTCTATGGATTGATTCATACAAAGATTCGTGATTATTCGGATGGTATTGTGATTGGTTCGCCACGGAATCTGACGCTGAAGGGTGTGGGTGTCAGCACGCTCTATGAAGTTTCACCTAGGGAGCGAGGTCTGGTTGGCAGTACCGGTTACAAGTTGCGTCATCTTTTCAGTTAGCCTGCCAATTAACTTTGCTGGATGCTGCTTTACACATTGGGAGAGCATGTTAGTTTATGAAGGTCAATTTAATAACCCGCAGGGAGAATATGTTATGAAAGTAAGTCAGGCTATGAGCAGTGAAGTGGTCTCGGTCTCTAAGGATAGTTCACTGAAGGAAGCTGTTTGTCAGATGGTCATGCACAATAATGGAATGGTTACAGTTATAGATGCTGATGAAAAGCTGATCGGAATCGTAACAGTTCGTGATGTTATGTTGCCGCTCTATCCGGATCAGGGTGAGTATATTCATGACACGCTGCATGCCCGTGATTTTGAAGCGATGGAAGACAATTATGATAAGATGCTCAAGATGAAAGTCAGCGATGTGATGACAGCAAACCCGGTGACTGTCTCTTCTGATGATTCAGTATTGAAGGCTGCCTCTTTTATGGGTCTGAGGAACCTGCGCCGTATCCCTGTTGTCAATAATGGCAAGCAGGCGGGCATTCTGAGTATAGAGAATATTAACAATGCTCTGTTTCTGAATCACTGACTGGATTTGGTTGTGTATTTAAAAAAGGGGCGCAAATGCGCCCTTTTTTTGTCTGTAATTTCAAGATTGTTGACCTGACTGTTCACACTTCTACCATGCTGTCTCTATGATACAGGCCAATCAACTTAGTCGAAAATATGGCGAGCAATTTGCTGTTGAGAATTTGAGTTTTCATGTCCACAGGGGTGAGGTGATGGGCCTGCTTGGCCCGAATGGCGCTGGCAAATCAACCACCATGAAAATGCTGACATGTTTCCTGCCCCCCTCGTCGGGTGAGGCTTTTATTGATGGTGCTTCCTTGCATGACTCTATCACGGTTCGCAGGAGAGTGGGTTATCTGCCGGAGAATGCACCCTCCTATTCTGATCTCGATGTACATTCACATCTGAAATTTGTTGGTGCCATGCATGGCCTGATGGATGCCACACTGACTGATCGTATCCGTGAAATGGGAGTGCTGTGTGGTCTCGATCATGTGATGTATCGCCGGATTGATGAGCTCTCCAAGGGTTTCCGGCAACGGGTCGGTCTTGCTGCAAGTATGCTGCATGATCCTGACTGTCTTATTTTTGATGAGCCGACAACCGGGCTTGACCCCAATCAGATTGTTGAGATTCGAAAATTAATCAGACGGCTTGGAGAGAAGCGAACGGTTCTGCTCTCCTCACATGTGTTGCCTGAAGTGGAGGCAGTCTGTGACCGGATGATGATTATTGACAGGGGGCAGCTTCAGACCATGGGGACAGCCAGGGAGCTGTCACGGCAGGCTCGCGGCGAGGCACTGCTTCACGTTACTTTTAAGGCCTCATCCGAGGCGGTATTTGATCTGCTGAGGGAGAGTGTTAAGGAGATCGGGGTAGAGCTAAGGGAGACTGATACCCCCCACAGCTACGCCATCCACCATCCTGACCCTGATTATCCATTGGCTGAAGCGCTGTTTCATGCTGCTGTTTCGTGCGGTTCTGTCATTCTTGAAATGCATTCAGAGCAGGCCACGCTGGAAGACGTGTTCCATAAGCTAACCGGAGGGGGACAATGAGAGGCGGGGTGAACAGGGCTCTGGCCATCTGTGGCAAGGAGTGGCGTATCGCACTGGATACACCGTTGGGTTATGTGGTGGCAACAGCCTTTCTTCTAGCGGCAGGATTTTTCTTCGGTAACCATCTCTTTCTGATCGGACAGGCTGATATGCGCGGCTATTTCGGTGTGATGCCTCTGCTGCTGATGTTCTTTATTCCTGCTATGACCATGCGGATGCTCTCTGATGAGCAGCGCAGCGGTACGTTTGAACTGCTGGCAACGATGCCGGTACAGACTGCCGATATTGTGGCAGGAAAATTTTTTGCTGTCATGGTGCAGGTCTCAGCACTTCTTGCCCTGACCCTCCTCTATCCGGCAACGCTTGCGTTGATTGGTAATCTGGATGGGGGGCAGGTGGCAGCAGCCTACCTCGCACTGTTTCTACTCGCTGCCTGTTATGTGGCTATTTCGCTCTATGCATCAGCACTGACCAGTCATGCCGTTGTTGCCTATGTTATCGGGTTCGGCATGCTGTTCGGGCTCTTTATCATGATGCAGGCGATGCCGACTCTCTCTCCGCAGGCTCAGGATTTTCTTACTGCTGTTGCCCCGTTGTCACACTACCAGTTAATGCTACGCGGGGTGATTGGTCTGGATAATGTTGGCGCACTGGTTTCAGTTACAGTGCTGTTTCTTGCTCTGACATGGTTCCAGCTTGAACGCAGGCAGTGGCGCTGATGGCTACGGGCATGGATGATTCAATGAGCAGAGATGTGCCGCAGGATTTCCGAAAGGTTGTCCGCAGAAAGTCGTGGTTGACGCTGGTTGTTATGGTTGTTGTGACCCTGTTTCTGTTTCTGGCTACCACACTTTCACATCTGCGCAGCGACTGGACAGAGGGGCAGGTTTACACACTTTCGCCATCCACTGTCTCGGTGCTTGAGCAGCTTGAAGAGCCTCTTCTTATCCGTGCCTATATCACTTCCGGCCTGCCACAGCCTTATGGCCGGCTAAAAGGATTTATTGAAGATATGCTCCACGCCTACCACCGGGCAGGAGCAGGCAAGGTCGGCTTCGAGCTGGTTGATCCCTCTGATGATCCAAACCTCTCTGCTGCACTTACCGTGATGAAGGTTCCAAAGGTTCAGGTGCAGGTGGTGGAAGATGATCAGGCGCAGGTGAAGCAGGGGTATCTGGCTATTGTCATTGAGTATCTGGACAGCAAAGAGATCATTCCTGTTGTGCAGAGTGAAGAGGGATTTGAATATTTTCTGACCCGTAAAATAAAAAAACTGACTGGAAAGGGCCGCTCCAGAATAGGTGTTTTTTCCGGTTTCGGTGCGAGTAGTCTGCATGAGTTGCGGAAATTCCAGAAGCTTGTCAGCGATGATTATGAACTGGTCGAAGTGGATGGAAAAAAGAATACTATTCCATCGGATATCAGTGCATTGATTGTGGCGGGCATGGAGCGTGTGCCAACGGATGCTTTCCGTTACCGGCTTGATCAGTTCCGGATGCATGGTGGTGGTCTGCTGCTGCTGGCTGGCAATACCAAAGCGATGTTGTCGGCCGGTTTTGAGGTGCAGCCGATCAGTGCTGATGCCCATGAGTGGATGAAGCATGATCTTGGTATTGCCGTAGAGCCTGGTATGGTGATGGATCAGCGTGCGACGCGGGTGACGGTGAATCAACAGCGGGGCGGCTTTATGTTCCGCTCTCTGGTGGACTATCCATTTTTACCGAATGTGACGGTATTTGATTCAGAGCATATTGTGACTGCGGGGCTGGAGAGCGTTTCGATTCCATTTGCTTCACCGCTGCTGTGGGTAGATGCAGGAGATGACAGTGAAGGGGGCGGAGAGCGTGTATTGATGCGTTCGTCACCACGCTCTACCGTGCAATCGGGTCCGCCCTTTGATGTAAATCCACTGCTCCCGAGCCAAAAACGCTTCTCCGGCATGGTGTTGCACGCGTCTGTGCTGGCGCTGGCACGGGATGGTGCCATCCAATCCTCTTTTGACAGGACTCCCGAGGGAGTAACCGCTGTTGAGCATATTAGTAAAACCGATTCTTCCCGTATGATCGCGGTGGGTTCTCCCTCACTTCTGGATGATGAATTCATGGATGGTGGTAATCTTGTGGCTCTGCTGAATATGCTGGACTGGATCTCCGGCGATGAGGCGCTGATCGGTCTTCGCTCCCGTGGTGTCACACAGAGGCCTCTGGAGGAGCTGAGTGCCGCCGGACGCTCCCTCTTTAAAGGTGTCTGGATGTTCGGCCTGCCGATATTGATAACCTTGCTTGGCATATGGCGCTGGTGGGCATTGAAACGCCGAAGAATGGTTCCTGAAAGTTGAAAAAAACAGCCATCACAGTTTTGCTGCTGTTTCTGGCCGGAGTGGTTATCTGGTTGGCATCAAGGCCGGATTCTGCACCACAAGTGATGCCGGAGATGATCCGTTTCAATCCGGATGCAGTTTATGCTCTGACTTTAACAAATGGGGGAGAAGTGACTGCTTCATTTCTGCGTGATGGCAGCCGATGGAAGTTGGAAGGGGAAGGTGTGGAAGGAGAACAGGAGGATGCTGATGCTGATGCTGTCCAACACCTGCTTGATGATCTTGCATCCATGAATATTGTCCGTGTTGTAACACGCAATCCCGAGCATTATGAAAAGCTGCGGGTCACGACCGGTTCTACGCGGGTGGTGTTGAAGAGCGAAGGTGGCGACAGTCTGCTGGAGCTGTTCATCGGCAAGCAGGGGAGTGATCTGATATCCACATATCTGCGAGTTGGTGGCAGGCCTGAGGTGTTGGCTGTAGACAGGACGCTTCTCTGGCAGGTGAGCCGACCGTATCAGGAGTGGAAAGCTCCCGTTTCTTCTGATGTTGATGGTTCCAGTGTTGACGGTGTGAAGGAACCCTATTCAGAGGCACCATGACGCCATGTTTGATAAACAGTATGGATTTCAAGCACATCTGATCCTGTTTGATTGTGATGGAACATTGACAGATTCGCATGGTATGATTGTGAAATCTATGCAGATGGCGTTTGTATCCTGTGGCCTTGATGAGCCTTCCGATGTTGCAGTGAGCAAGGTGATCGGGCTTTCATTGAAGGCGGCTATTGAAACCCTCTCTTGCGATATCTCCTGCAGTGAACGGATCATTGAGGCTTACCGTCAACATTACAGCGCAGCGGAGGCTTCACTCTCACTCTATCCCGGTGTCATCGAGACTTTAGATGAGTTGCAGCGGCGTGGTTACTGGATGGGGATTGTGACTGGAAAGTCGAAGCCGGGTCTGATACGCGTGCTAAAACTGTTTGATCTGGCTGGATACTTTCTTGTGCTACGAACTGCAGACTGCTGCCTTTCGAAGCCACACCCAGCTATGGCTCTTGAGTGTATGGATGAGCTTGGTGTGTTGCCGGAGAGAACCACACTGGTTGGTGATGCGATCTTTGATATGCAGATGGCCACTTCAGCCAATCTGCGCGCACTCGGGGTCTCTTTTGGTGTAGAGTCGGCCGAGGTACTTTGTGCACAGGGTGCGGTGGATGTGGCGGATGATTTTCCAGCACTTCTGGCGTATTTTCCACCCTTGATATGATTTGAGTCTCTGTCCACGATCTGCCCATGGGAGTTATTGAATAGTGAAGAAAACCATAAAATACAGCTTAGGTTTGCTACTGTTGATCATGGGGATGCTGCTGGCTGTTCCCTTTTTTATCGACGTAAATGATTACAAGCCACAGATTACCAAAGCGGTTGAAGATGCAACGGGCCGGACGATTCAGATTGGAGAGATAAAGGCTTCACTGTTTCCGTGGGTAGGTGTTCACCTGGATGATGTTCGGCTTGCCAACCGGGCGGGATTCAGTGATCGGGATTTCCTTAAAGTTGAAAGCCTGAACATTCAGCTTGATCTGCTTCCTCTGTTCAGCAGACAGATTGAGATCAAACGTTTCACACTCAATGCACCGGAACTCTTTCTGGAGCGTAACATTGAAGGTGAAGGTAACTGGGAAGACCTCACCGGCTCAACAGGTGGCGAGGCCGTTACAGAGACAACTCAAGCAGAGGCAGGCCGCACAGAAAAGAGGTCGACGGCCTCTCCGGCAATGGCTGCATTCAATGCCGAGTCCATGCAGTTAAACCATGGTCGTTTTGTATGGGTAGATCGTGCCACAGGCGACCAGCTGGAGCTCTCCGATCTGCAAGTGGACATTAATGATGTTCAGGTTGAGCGCCCTGTTGAGGTGAAGGTCGCAGCCAGGCTTTTTGGTGAGGCCATAACGCTGGAGGCGAAGATCGGCCCACTCGGAGATATCTCCAAACTGAATATTGACCGGCTACCCCTGCAAGCTGAGCTGAAAAGTGAATCGCTTGCCTTAAGACCATTTATATCCTGGTTACCGGAATTTCCTGAGTTTCTGGGAGAGGCCGCAGATGCCAGGCTGCGACTGGATCTGAAGCTGGAACAGCGCCCCGACGGTATGCGCCTGTCAACAGGAGCGATGGCCCTGATGGCAAAAGTTGCTATTGATGCAACGTGGAAGGCTGAGATGGCCAATGCCAGAAGGATTCAGCTAAAGGATTTTAAGTTAAGCCTGAATAGCAAACC
>JAJRVG010000041.1 GCA_021545595.1 Zetaproteobacteria bacterium
GATATCACTAAGGCTTACAGGGCCGTTAGCACTCTGGAGTGTGAATGCGAGCTTGAGATCAGGGTATTGATTGTCAGGAATCCTGTTCAGAAAATACCAGGTAGAGCCAACAGCAGTGAACGCAATAACCAAGCCAATGATCGCAGTGAGTCTGTTCATAAAAGGGTCTCTCCACACAGTAGACAGGATGTTTTCAATAGAGTGATCAATGCTAACAGCTTAAGCATTTCTTGGCAGTTTTATTAATCAGCACCTGTGTCGGCATTGATGATGACTGCCTGCTCTTTTTCCTGTTCTCTGCAGCTTCAGTCAACCCGGTTACGGCCTCTGGTCACAGGTGTTTTAGAAATGAGATGATCTGCCTGCGCTCCTCAGGACTGCTGATGCCGGGAATGGACATCCGGGTATTTTTTTTGACGGCTCTCGGGTTCTTAAGCCATTCGTCCATAGCTGCTTCTGTCCAACGCTCATATGGAAGGCCGGAGACGGATGGTTTTTTACCCATGATCCCTTTCAGGCTTGGACCAAACTTGCGGATATTTCTATCCAGTGAATGGCAGTTTATACATTTTTTCCGGGTCAGAGCAGAGCCCTCTGCTGAGCTAAGATCTATGGTCACCGTGGATGAGCCTGGAACATCACTCCCCCTGTTTTCTGCCGGGCTATCGCTCTGGCCGCAGCTAGCCATAAGAAATGAGGTGCAGAGCAGGGCGGTAACGTGTGCGCGCATGCGGTTCTCCATGTTGATGAGGTGTTTCTGAACAGGTTGCCCGCCATTGTAGCACTGTTTTTTTTTAACAATAGTGCAAGGTAACTATGATTTGATTACCCTTGCGCCATTGAAAAACAGACTCTCTGTTTTTCAATGGCTAACAAATGGAGTGTTGATGAGTCAGGTAAAACAGTTTTCCGAAGATCTACCGGTTTTATTGATTATTATGGATGGCTGGGGCATTGGCAGTGGCGGTCCTGAAGATGCCATTGCACAGGCGGACACCCCTAACTTTGACCGTCTATGGAACAGTTGTGCGCATACTGAACTGATGACACACGGTCGATACGTCGGCCTGCCTTCCGACAGAGACATGGGTGGCTCCGAGGTGGGCCATCTCACGATGGGTGCCGGAAAAATTCTTGATCAGGGGCCGACTCGTATCAACAGGGCCATTGCAGATGGTTCGTTCTTCGAGTCTGAGGCTCTGCATAAGATAGTGGCTCATTGCCGTTCTGCTGGTCACCGGAGGGGCGGCCGCCTGCATCTGACCGGCCTGCTTTCTGATGGTAATATTCACTCCCATATTGATCACTTTGTCGCGTTGATTAATCATGCCTATGAAAGTGGTATCAAATCACTCCGTCTGCATGCCCTGCTGGATGGCCGGGATGTCGGTATCCAGAGTGCACAGAAGTATGTGGCACGCATTAATGAGGCATTTGCCTCTGTCAATGCAGAGCCTGGCTTCTCATATGCTTTTGCCTCTGGCGGTGGTCGTGAACAGATCATTATGGACCGTGACAGGGAGTGGTCAAAGGTTGAGGCTGGATGGAACGGCATGGTGTACGGCAACTCTCTCAATCGCTTCAGGGGTATGCTTGAGGCGATCAACCATTTCCGTGAAGCCGAGCCTGGCATTGTGGATCAGGATATTCCGGGCTTTGTGATTGTTGATGAGCATGATCAGCCTCTGGGCAGGGTGGAAGATGGTGATGCCGTGGTGATGGTAAACTTTCGTGGAGACCGTGCGCTTGAGATCACCGAAGCCTTCTGTCTGGATGATTTTGACGGATTTGACCGTGGCGGCAGCAATGGACGGGGGCCGGATGTGCTCTATGCCGGTATGATGGTTTATGATGAAGACCGTAACCTTCCAGATCTCCAGTTAGCAGGGCCTACCAGGGTGAATGAGCCTTTTGGCAGGCGTATTCTGGAGATGGGTGTCAGGCAGTTTCGTCTCACTGAGACGCAGAAATACCCCCATGTCACCTTCTTCTTTAATGGCGGTTACCGTGAGCCACTCGATGCTTCGCTTGAAGATTATATTCTGATTCCGTCTGACAAGGGTATCTCCTTTGCTGATCAACCTCAGATGAAGGCACCCGAGATTGCAGATCGGGCGATTGAACTGATTGAGTCGGGTGAGTATGGCTTCGGTATGATCAATTTTGCCAATGCGGACATGGTGGGACACTGTGGTGATATTGAGCCGGCGATTATTGCTATTGAGGCCGTAGACACTGCTGTTGGCCGCATTACAGATACGCTTGCAAAGGTGGGTGGACTGGCTCTGATCACGGCCGACCATGGCAATGCTGAGGAGATGCGTGTTGCAGTGGATGATGGCTATGAGCCATCGACTAAACACTCGACCAATCCGGTGCCGTGTATTCTTTTTGATCCGAATTATGATCATTCATACTCACTGGTTCAGCCGGATAGTTCTGATGAGGTTGTTGGTGCACCGGGGCTTTCACACATTGCAGCAACCCTGTTTGAGATGATGGGAAAAACTGTACCGGAAGATCTGAACAGCTCCCTGATTCAATAATTCAACCTGTTCTATTTGAGCAGAATTTCAATCTCTTCACGGCTGAAACGTTTTGGCAGGCGTGCGCCAAGCTGGGATACAATGCGTGCTGCAGCATGGCTTCCAAGGTGTCCTGCCTCTTTCCAGGAGAGGCCGTTGGTGATGCCATAGAGTACACCTGCCGCATACATATCCCCGGCGCCGGTGGTGTCGACAGCTTCCACTTCCATGCCTTCAATGGCGATAACTTCATTCTCATGCATGAGGATGGAGCCGTTTTTTCCAAGGGTGAGTGCAACATTTTCACAATGCCTGTGAATCGCCTGAGCACAGCTGATCGGGTCATCAAGGCCTGTGAGTGATCTGGCTTCATCTTCGTTGCAGAAGAGAAGGTCAACAGGGCCTTCGATCAGTCTCTGGAATTCATCACGGCAGATATCAATCAGAAAAGGGTCTGAAACCGTCAGGGCGACCTTCACGCCATGATCTTTTGCCAGTTCAATGGCCGTGTATGCAGCTGCTTTGGTGGAGTCACCGGCAAAGAGATAGCCTTCCACATAAACATATTTGGCTTTGGCAATCTCATCGGCCTTAATATCATCGGCACAAAGTGAGCCTGAAATTCCCAGATGAGTTAGCATGCTGCGTTGTGCGTCATCTGTGATGAGAACCACGCAGGTGCCACTTGCGCCATCTCCTGATGGAACCTCAATGGCAATGCCCAGCTCCCGCATTTCATCAATGTACTGTCTGCCAAAAGCATCACTGCCGGTTTTGCCTGCATAGGCAGATGTTCCGCCCATGTCGGCAATGCCAACAATGGTATTGGCGGCCGAGCCACCGGAGCAGTAGTTTATTTCATGATC
>JAJRVG010000042.1 GCA_021545595.1 Zetaproteobacteria bacterium
ATGTGCTTCGATCTCATCATCGGCAACGGGCGAGACTCCCCTGTTGAGCATCCCGACCTTTTCAGGGTCGATATCAATAGCTACGACCTCGTTATGCCGGGCAAGCAGCATGGCATTGGATAGCCCGACATAGCCTGTTCCCACAATCGCAATTTTTATCATGCTACTTATGAACCCCCAGACCTGCGACAACTGCTATCATCACTTATAAAGCCAGTCGTACTCTGATGTTTCTTTTCCATAAGGTATATAGCATATCTATGCTACAGACAGCAGATATCAGCCCTCCTGCCCATAAAACCTGTTTCTGATCTCATCCACGCCTCTGATAACCACCATTGTCACTCTCTACGAAACAACAACAATCCGGTGATGCTGCAGATAATCGATCACCTGCTCTGCCGACTCCTGCAGACTCATCCCACCTGTATTAACCACAATTTCCGCTGCTTCCGGCACTTCATAGGGTGATGAGATGCCGGTAAAATCCTTAATCTCACCAGCTCTGGCCCGCTGATAAAGCCCTTTGGTATCACGGCTTTCACATACTTCTAACGAACTGTCACAATAGATCTCGATAAAATCATCCCCCAGCAGTCTGCGTGCCTGCTGACGATCACTACGAAACGGGGAGATAAATGCCGTTAGCACTACAATGCCTGCATCCACGAAGAGTCTGGAGGCCTCGCCAATGCGGCGGATGTTCTCCCTGCGTGCCACATCAGAAAATCCAAGATCTCCGCAGAGACCATGGCGCACATTATCACCATCAAGCACATAGGTGCGGATGCCCGTCCTGTGTAACTGCTCTTCAACTGCATGTGCCAGGGTCGATTTCCCCGAGCCGGAGAGGCCGGTAAACCAGAGCGTGGCACCCCGATGACCGTTCATCTTCTCCCGAGCCTGCCGGGTCACACCTGCCTCATGCCAGACGATGTTGGAGCTTTTTTTCTCTGTTCCAGACATCTGATACTCCCCTTTTTTTCTACGGCCTATTGGCCCGGTCGATCGCCAACACTGCTATTTCTCATCATTCCTGTAGGCGTATTGATAGTGGTAGCTACCATAACCCTGTCGTTCGGGGATATCATTGAAGATTACGCCGTTGGGCTCAATACCGCCATGCTCAAGGTGGCGCAGCATCTGCTGGATTTCACGCAAGGGGTGGCGACCGGAACGCAATAGCAGAAATGACGTGCCCGCATGCTTGCCGACAATCACCGCATCGGTAACAGCCAGCACCGGTGGCGTGTCAACCAGCACCAGATCATATTGTTCCGAGGCCTCTTTTAACAGCTCTCCAAATCGTACATTCATCAGCAGGTCAGCCGGATTAGGTGGTACCGTACCGGTGGAGAGCAGCCAAAAACCGACATCTGGCATTTTCTGTACCGCATCGGCCAGCGTAATCTTGCCACCAATCACGTCCGAGAGGCCGGACTCGCGATGCCCGCCAACGTATTCATGCAGATGCCCTTTGCGCAGATCAGCATCAATAAGCAGCACACGCTGTCCAGAATCGGCCAGCACCTGACAGAAGTTTGCCGACACGAATGATTTGCCGATATCCGGTGCAGGCCCCGTCAGCATGACGACATTATTCTTTGTATCCATCAGGCCGAAATGCAGATTGGTCCGCAGGCTGCGCAGACTCTCAATGGCCAGATCGCTGGAATCATTCAACGCCAGGAGGCTATCGGCTGCCGCAGATACCTGATGGTTGGCATGCATCACTTCATAAAGTTGCTTCTGGAGTTTTGAGTGCGGAATGGTGGCATAGACGGAGAGGCCCAGACGCTTCTCAATCACCTCCGGATTATCGATACCCTGATGTAGGCTCTTGCGCAAAAACACAACAATCACGCCGGCAAACAGCCCCAGCAGCAGACTTAGAGCCACGATCAGGGTCCTCTTCGGCTTGATCGGCCTGTCTGGCTGCACGGCAAAATCGAGAATACGGACATTGCCGACGGTGCTCGCCCTGGCCACCTTCAACTCCTGTGACTTGTTGAGCAGGAATGTGTAAAGTTCCTGATTAACCATCACATCACGACTGAGTTTGAGCATCTGCTGTTCGGTTTCCGGCAGATCCTTGATCTCTGCTTCAAGCCTTGCCTGATCCGCATCAAGACGGGCCATCTTGGCATCGAGCGCACCCATAACCGGATGTTTTTTAGTAAATTTTCTGGAGAGTTCGGCACGCTCAAGACTCACAACTGATTTCTGTTTCTCCAGATCCACTATCTGCTCAAGGATCGATGTCGTTTCCAGTTTCAGATCAATCGAACCCTGCTGCAGGCGATACTCATTCATGGTGGTCTCAGCAGCGGTCATATCGCCTCTGACTTCCGGCATCTTCTGCTCAATAAAGCTCAGAGCCCGCTGCGCCTCTTCTGATTTTCGCTCCACATTCTGAGTCAGGTAGATGTTGGCAATGGCGTTGACAACCCTTTTGGCAAGAACCGGGTCAGGGTCATCATACAGCAGCTGCAGAATACCGGTCTTCTTCCCCTTCTCGCTGACCTTGAGCAGTTTCAGAAGCTCCTTAATCTTCTCAGTCCATGAATATTTTACCAGATCAAACCGGGTGCCGGGCCGGGCAACCAGTTCGCTGACAAACAGGCGAAACCCGCCCTGAGCCGCCACCTCACCGACCCTGCCAGACAATAACAGCCCACCATCTTCATCCAGCAGGCGAAAACTACCTGCGTCCCCGGCCACAAGCGTCAGAGGCTCGCCGACAGACTCTTCCGGAACCTTTAGCCCCGACACGGAGGCTCGCTCACCGCCCCATGCATAGGAAGAGGCTCCAAACCATGGTGAGGCAGGCGCATCATCTTCATGCCCGCGTGCCACACTGGA
>JAJRVG010000043.1 GCA_021545595.1 Zetaproteobacteria bacterium
CTGGCTAATGTCATCAAAGTGGCTGCGCCCTGAAGGGGAGCGGGCATGGATTATGGGGGTGCTGAATTGCACCCCCGATTCGTTTTCAGATGGGGGAAAGTTTGCTGAAGAGGCTGTCGCCCCGGCTGTTGATCAAACCACTAGTCAGACTATCAACGTGGATGCTGCAGTCCGTCATGCTCTGGCCATGTGTGAACAGGGAGCTGCCATTATTGATGTTGGTGGTGAATCGACACGGCCGGGCTCAGTTTCAGTGCCTCTGGCAGAGGAGTTAAAGCGGGTTGTTCCTGTCATTGAAGCCCTGGCAGCCAGGGGGCTGACACTCTCTATTGATACCACAAAAGCAGAAGTGATGCGTCAGGCCATTGGTGCGGGGGCATCCATGGTTAATGATGTGACGGCATTGAGAGGTGACCCCGAAAGCCTGTCGGTTGTGGCTGAAGCGGGTGTGGATGTCTGCCTGATGCATATGCAGGGAGTGCCTGAAACGATGCAGAAAAGCCCCGTCTACCGGAATCTTCTGGATGAGATCACGCTCTTTTTCGAATCACGGATCAAAGCCTGCCTTGAGGCAGGGGTATCCGAGGCTTCCCTGCTGCTTGATCCGGGCATCGGTTTTGGCAAACGCCTTGAAGATAATCTTCTACTGATTGCGAATGTGGAAGTGTTAAAACGACATTTTGGTCTACCCCTGTTGATGGGTGTTTCAAGAAAATCCTTTCTTGGCGAGATTACAGGGTCGGATGTCAATTCGCGTGAAGTGGAGACTGCTGCGGCAGCTTCCATTGCCGTTTTTGCAGGCAGTGATCTGCTCCGGGTGCATGATGTTGAAACTCAGAGGCGAGCAGTTGATGTCGCGTCGGCCTTGCGCGATGCATATCTGGGACTATCGTAAGCAAAATGGGTGAATGGCAATTTGAAATTCGGGATGCGGTAGATATCGCTCTGGTGGCGGTAGTGATCTACTATGTGTTACGCCTGATTCGTGGAACACGGGCCGAGCAGATGCTGATCGGTGTGGCTGTGGTGCTGGTTATTTATGAGCTTGCCCGGATGTTTGGCCTGCTCACCATTGAATGGATATTTTCCCAGTTTTTCTCTGTATTTATTGTTATTATGGTCGTGCTGTTCCAGCACGAGATTCGCCGAGGCCTGATGCGGGTGGCCGTTAACCCTCTGGCATCAGGCGCCACACCCAAAGATGTACTGATTGATATGCTGGTTGAGTCATCACTGTCACTTGTGCATCGTGGCTGGGGTGGCCTGATTGTTATTGAGCGGGAGACAGGACTTAAACATTTGTATGATTCAGGTGTGGAGATGGATGTGGCACTACGCCCGGATATAGTGCAGGCGATATTTTGTCCGGATGCACCGATGCACGATGGTGCTGTTATTGTAAGAACTGACGAGAGGGGCGGCAGGATTGTTGCGGCAAGGGTGCTGCTTCCTCTTGCGCAGGCCAGTGCACTTGCCGGGGGCTTTGGTACCCGGCACCGGGCAGCTGTAGGGCTGACTGAAGAGAGTGACGCACTGGTTCTGGTGATTTCAGAGGAGCGTGGAGATCTGCACCTTGCAGCAGAGGGCAGGCTCAATGGGCCGCTGGGAAGTGCAGAACTTCGTAAGCTTCTGCTTGATATGTTGACGCTATCTTCCTCTCAGAAACAACATAACAGTTTAGCAAGTTCGGAAGGAGAGTGATGCGCCGCTTCATATCTTTGTTGCAAAGCAAAGCACCCCAGATATGGGCTGTGCTGATCGCGGTCGTACTCTGGCTTCAGGTGCATGGTCAGGGTGAAGGGACTCTGAACATGGAGGTGGCGCTACAGCTCCAGGGTCTGCCTCAGGATATGGTCGTCGTCAATGATCTTCCCGACAGTGTACATGTGACCGTAAGCGGCCCCCAGGCACGCCTGAAGGCGGTTACGCCTCAGGATATTCATGTTCCCTTCAATGCATCGGGGTTAACGATGCCTGGTGTGGTGGAGCGAACGGTAAAGATTTCTGATATTCGTCTTCCAGCAGGCCTTGATATTGAAAAGATTCAACCGGATCGTATTGAGCTGCAGATTGACCGGGTGGTGGAGAAGCTGATTACTGTGCTGCCGCGCCTGGAGCTGCCTGAGGAGTGGAAGGTTGAATCAATTTCTGTACAGCCTGCACAGGTCAAACTTTCCGGTCCGGAGGTGTGGCTGGATTCCTTGAGTAAAGTTGAGACAATAGCGATCCAGCCCGAATTCAAAGCGGGGCCGTTTGAAGTAGTTGTTGGTGTCGCCAGCCCGACAGGGAAGGCAATTCGCCTTGTGAATGAGAATGCTAAATTCAGAGTCAAAGGCATATTGGTACATCAGGGTGAAAATCTGAAGGCAGTAGAACATTCAGGGGAGAAGAGATGAAGCACTATTTTGGCACAGATGGTGTGCGTGGAACTGTTAACCAGGATCCGATGACGGCTGAGTTTGCGTTGAGATTGGGCCGTGCTGCAGGGCATGTGTTGACCCGGCATCTCCCCCATCGGCCACACGTGCTGATCGGTAAAGACACACGCCTTTCGGGCTACATGATTGAGTCAGCCCTCTGTGCCGGGTTAACGGCGCAGGGAATGAATGTACAGCTGGTCGGGCCTGTTCCGACACCGGCTGTGGCTTACCTGACTCGCAGCCTGCGTGCAGATGCAGGTGTGATGCTCTCTGCTTCTCATAACCCGGCAGGGGATAATGGTATAAAATTCTTTGGTGCCGATGGCTTCAAGTTGCCGGATGAGCTGGAACTGGAGATAGAGAGATGCCTCGGTTCACTGCC
>JAJRVG010000044.1 GCA_021545595.1 Zetaproteobacteria bacterium
ATTGATCTGATCAAGTACCGGTGATTTTTCCGGTCCGAAACTCAGGTCTGATATACGGACAACCGGGGCGCTCACCGCTCTGAAATCCGGGAGATATTCTGTTGCATCAGAGTCACCCAGCTATCGCCGCATGAGCCCAGTACATCAAGAAACAGGATTTTTTTGTTGTTACTATGCGAAGCAAGCCACTCCAGAGACCGGTTGCTGTGCCGAACATCTCCGATCAGCACTGTATCAGGATGTTTTTTCAGTATTTTCAGTGCCTTTTCCAGATGGCGTGGCCCATACTCATGTCCGTGGCGTGCGGATTCCAGAACTGAGAGAATGGGGATGTCATAAGCATCAAACACGCTTCGCCACGAAGGGTGTTGCATCATGACACCACCGCTTTGAAGGGTGGAGAGAGCTTTGTGGAGTCCGGATTTAATCCGGTCTATATCATCCATGCTTTGCTTCAGGTTTGCCTCGATCACTGGTTTCCGGTCGGGAAAGAGCGAAATCAGTTGCCCTGCGACAGCAGGCAGTGCCACCAGCAGGTTGTCTGGATTCAGCCATGCGTGGTTCTCTTCCGGCCAGATATCAATCACCGGTGTGTTGGCCGGGATCTGCATCCAGCCATGGTCATCTTTTGAGCTTCTGATCAGAAGCCCGGCCCTGTTCAGCTTTTCAACCTGTCGAGGTGACAACTGAAAGTGGTGAGGATCACTACCCGGCGGCAGCAGGCATGAGACTGGCTCGTCGTTTAACATCTGAACAATGGCTGCCAGTGGAGGAAGGGTTGCGATAATTTCTACAGCGTGCAGCGGCAGGCTGAAAAAAAGTGAGAGAAGAAAAATGGCCAGACCTGCTTTTTTCTTGCAGGATAGACGAGTTGCGGCTAAAAGCTTACTGTTGAAATTCACTTTTTTAGGAGACTCTACCGGAATGGTATCTGCTCTGTTGCATAATAATCGGGCCATAGCTGCGAATGCTAAGCGATACGTGGATGCCCTACAATGTGGCAGAGAAGGCGAGGCTGGCTGCTAATGCTATCTCCGGGCTATTTTGATTTTCGATGGAGCTGGTATCGGCCCATTCTGAATCGTGGTGAAGACCCCAGCGGCCGATGCCGTGTGGATGTTCGCCGCCTGCCCCTGCGAATCCCGGGCGAGGATGCACGGGAGTATATCCCTTACGCGATTCACTCTCAGCTCTCTCAAACATTCACACTCTCACTGCAGCGGCTGCAGGAGTATTCAATTCGCTACATGATTAACGGTGAGAAGGTTTCCGGCCATCAACTGCCTAAGATGGATGCCCTGTCGCGTTCAATGGGTATGCATCTGCGCAAGCGTTATCCGCACCTGCCACATACGCTGGTACACCACTGGTGTGGTGATGAAAAGGGGGCCCCTGCACTTTATCAGGTGTGGCAGAACATGTGGAAGCAGTCCTGGAAACAGGATCAGGCGGATGTTGCACCATGGGTCCCTGCGGTAAATGTGCTAATTCTGAAGCTGATTCGCGAAGCCATTGGCAAACTCTCTGGTGAGCATGCTGCACACAGTGACCATGTGATGGTCTGCATGGTTGGCGGCCTCTATGACTGGGCACTGAAAAACTTTTTAAAAGAGCATGTTGATGGCGCAGTCGAGGTGACACGAATTGCGACCTACGAAGCAATGATGATTCCTGCTACACCGATCGCTTTTCTTTATCGTCAGCCAAATGTTTCCATGCTGGCTGATGACCGTTTCGTGGCGATGGCCTATGGCCTGGAAGCAGATCTGATACCACGTTTGCGGGTATTAAGGGAGAAGGTCGGCAGTAAGAATGAGGCTGGAATTCCTGCGCTTCTGGCCAGAGAAAAAATGGGAGAGCATTTCCTTAAACGGAGTTGGGCACGGCTCTCTCTGTGGGAGTTGGCCGAGAAGAGTGAGCAGGGAGTCTGGATGCAGTGGGTGCTGGATGCCAGAAAGCTGGATCAGCTTCTGGCGCGTCCGGAAGGGCTTCCTGATGCAATCAGTAAGCTGTTGGAATCTTACAGGGAACTTCCGATTGCGGCATGGCTGTTAGACCAGAAAAAAGGTGGCAAGGCCGCAAAAAATGCCGGAACACCGTGGCTCCAGGATGATCGGGTGTTGATGGCATTCCGGGTATTTGAAGAGGATGTGAAGGTTGAGGTTGCAAGGCGGAAATTTGAGCAGTTATGGCTGGATCAACGCTTTTCGATGGGTGGAACGGGTAAGGGTGCGGAGTCCAATAAACTGCTGGAGGCGGCATACAATGAAGGCAAGCTGATCTATTTCCAGCCGGATGCAGAACAGTCTCTTCATAGCGGAACATCTCTTGCAACGAAACAGGGCTGTCTGCGTATTGAGTGGTCGGACTATCTTGCTGCCATGTCGGGCCTGCATGAAGATAACCAGCTCTTTCTCGAGAAGACCTTTTTGCCGGGTGTGATGAACCTGTTTGAAGGCAGGCAGAACCTTTTTCTCGACAACTGTTCTGCGATGGGTTGCCTTGCCCGTGGGTCGGTTGCCGAGCTCACCCATGCTGGTATAGCGCTGCGTGCCCAGATGAGTAGCTGGTACAGAGATGTGGCTGAGGCTGACAGAGCATTTAATCTGCCCGCACTCTCCATGTGTATTGCCCTGGTAGGGGACTGGGCATTTGCAAGCTATCAGGGTAAGAGGAAGGAGGCCGCATCATTTGCGTTTGGCATTTCAGTTGCTCAGGCTGATGCCGGGATATCCCGTGATTGCGGTGTCGGAAGGCTGATTGCCTATCGTGACGATAAGTCGGGGCGGGAGCCACTGGGTGGCGTTCGCGTTGAACTGATGGATAGCGGGACGGGGAAATCGGCTCAGGTACTCTATAATAATGGCTTTGCCATGACAGCGTCAGCAGTGGGAGATTTGACAGCGTCAATGCATCACAAGGCTTCGATCCGGGAGTTCAAACTGGGCGATCAGGATGTGGACTCACTACTCTCCGGTTATCGATATTTCAGTGGTGGTTTTGAACTCATCGTTATCACCCCAAGGAGTGATGAAAACAGTCCGATACTACTGGCCAAGGTCGGGCGCCCCTGTCTTGCGGGTGTTGATGTCGATCTTTACGAGTTGCTTGATAAAGAGACACGGCCTGCACAACTCATTCTTGCAGAAGGAGTGCAGCGTTGGAGCTAAGGCTCCATTTTCAACAGAAACGCCCGCCTGATGTCTAACGTTCCACTACTTGAAGGTTGTCAGGCATGGCTTGATGGTTCGGATATTCCCGAACCTCTGCCTGCATCTGTCGCGGTAGGCTGGTCGGGGGGAGCGGATTCGACGGCGCTGTTGCTGTTGCTGGCCGGGTCGGGATACGATGTTCAGGCGTGGCATGTTGATCATGGCTGGCATGAGAATTCGGCTGAAGAGAGCCTGCAACTGGCCCGACAGGCAAAAGTCTGGGGAATTCCGTTTCACTCTGTCCGCCTGAATGATCCACTTCTGGCCAATCGTGAGGCAGAGGCGAGAGAGGGCCGTTACCGGGCATTTTCAGCACTAAGTCATGAGCAGTGCCTCTCATCAATCTGCCTGGCACATCACAGGGAAGATCAGGCGGAGACGGTCTTTATGCGTCTGCTGCAGGGCTCGGGTGTGGGGGGGTGTCAGGGCATGAGTCCTGTTCGTCAGCATGGTGATCTGAAGATTTTTCGACCCTTCCTGCATCTCTCACGTTCCCAGCTTGTCATGGCTCTGCACCGTTCGGGAGTGACATGGCTGGAAGATGCCAGCAACAGCGACAGGAGTCTTTGGCGAAACAGGCTGCGAAGTCGGACTTTTCCGGCCATGGAGCGGGCGGGTGTGAATCCAACAGCCCTTTTCTTACGCTGGCAGAGGCAAGCGGTCAGAGTAGCATCAAATATCAGGTCACAGGTTGAGCATCTGCAACTTGATCATAACAGGGAGCGCTGCTCGGTGGCCTGGGAAGTGTGGCAGAATCTGCCTCCTCCCATGAGGGTTTACCTGTTAAAACGCATGATGCGCAAGCTGTTTGGTGCAGCCACAGTGCCCGGCAGACGCCATATCCTGCTTGTTGAAGCCTGGATGCAGCATGGTGGTTTTGGCGGTCTGGACTTGTCACGAAGCCGCCTGATGCGTAAGAATGAGCGCCTCTATCTGGTGCGTAAGGCATGAGAGATTCATAATATTTTAACACAAGCACTTCATGTTTGGCATGGAATTGGCTTAGTATTGTCCATATTGAGGTGATATAGATGAGTAAAAATCTGATACTTTGGCTTGTGATCGGCTTGACCATGATGAGTCTTTTCAACATGTTCAACGCACCAATGAAGAGTGCCAGTCATACCATGTCCTACTCTGCATTTATGGATAAAGTAGATCAGGGTACCGTTGAAATGGTGACTATTCAGGACAAACAGCTGACCGGTCAGTATCGGGATGCGAAGGGTATGATGAGCACGTTTGAGGTTCAGGTGCCTGATGATCCGAATCTGGTTAAGCGACTGCTTGATAACAAGATTGAAGTCGATGTAAAAGCCCGTGAAGAGATGCCTTTCCTGATATCTATTCTGATCTCATGGTTCCCTATGCTGCTGCTGATTGCTGTCTGGGTCTTTTTCATGCGCCAGATGCAGGGTGGCGGCAAAGGTGGTGCCATGTCTTTTGGCAAGAGCAAGGCCAAGCTGTTGAACGAAAACACCAACCGCGCCACCTTTGAAGATGTTGCTGGCTGTGATGAAGCCAAGCAGGAAGTGACTGAGGTAATTGAGTTCCTCCGTGACCCGTCCAAGTTTACCCGGCTCGGTGGCAAAATTCCGAAGGGCGTGTTACTGGTGGGCGCTCCGGGAACAGGTAAAACCCTGCTTGCCCGGGCGATTGCCGGCGAAGCCGATGTGCCTTTCTTTTCCATCTCCGGTTCTGACTTTGTCGAGATGTTTGTCGGTGTGGGTGCATCGCGTGTGCGTGATATGTTCGAACAGGGTAAGAAGAACGCACCGTGCATTATCTTTATTGATGAGATTGATGCGATGGGCCGGCATCGTGGTGCCGGTATCGGCGGTGGCAATGATGAGCGGGAGCAGACATTGAACCAGTTGCTGGTTGAGATGGATGGTTTTGAGTCCAACGAAGGTGTTATTCTGGTAGCTGCCACCAACCGCCCCGATGTGCTGGACCCTGCGCTTCTGCGCCCGGGCCGCTTTGACCGTCAGGTGGTAGTTCCGCGTCCTGACCTGCTGGGGCGTGAGCAGATTCTGAAAGTGCATATGAAAAAAGTGCCGCTGGCAGCCGATGTCGAAGTGAAAACACTGGCACGTGGTACGCCGGGATTTTCTGGTGCAGACCTTGCCAATCTGGTGAATGAGGCAGCACTCAATGCTGCGCGTTATGATCGGAATAAGGTGGGCAATGACGATTTCGAGAGCGCCAAGGATAAGGTGATGATGGGTGCTGAGCGTCGATCCATGGTGATGAGC
>JAJRVG010000045.1 GCA_021545595.1 Zetaproteobacteria bacterium
AATCAGCTTCCAAGAAATGGACCAAGCCCATTCATCACTGGAAAACCGCACTTAACCGCTTTATGATCGAGTTTCCGGATCGGATGCCGGAGAAGTTTTAAATGAATTTACACAGATGGATTTACAGGGTCTAGCATCACATCCGCCGCCGCCCTTTTCGCAGCCCATCATCGCATTTGGGCCTTTGCAACAGCATACGGTTTGAATCTTTCCATCCATGAGGTTGCAGGCAAATACAGTCTGGATTGATGGCAGAACAGAAGACAGCAGTAGCGTCAGCAATACAAATTGCCGTAAGAAGGAGTGTGCCAATTTACCTTTCATCACAGGCAATACATTAGTCCATGCAAAAGACAGTAGCAACCCTCTTGTTATAGAGCCTGCTTGGTAAAGTTAAGCGCAAAACAGCAACTCATTTAGAGGCTCAAGCTCAGGATAGAACTTTATTTTGTGTAAACATTCTTTTGAAGACGTATAGGAAAACTATTCCACAGTAACTGACTTGGCGAGGTTGCGTGGCTGATCGATATCGGTTTCTTTGATCACAGCAACATAATAAGCCAGCAGTTGCAGCGGAACAGTGTAGACGATGGGTGCAGTGCCCGGATAGATATCTGAAAGCGTCAGGTTTTGATAATGATCCAGTCCGATATTGACCTTGTGATCACTGAACAGGAACAACTCTCCGCCACGAGCGCGAACCTCCTGGAGGTTGGAGAGCACCTTCTCCAGCAGAGGATCATCCGGCAGAGCGCATACCACCGGCATGCTCGCATCCACCAGCGCCAGCGGGCCATGTTTAAGCTCACCGGCAGGGTAGGCCTCGGCATGAATGTAGGATATCTCTTTCAGCTTCAGTGCACCCTCCATGGCAACGGGATAGAAGGCACCCCGGCCAAGGAACAGTGCATTTTGTTTGTCAGAAAAGCCCTGGGCCATCTTCTCAATTTTATCGCCGAGCTGGAGAACCACTTCAACCTGTCTGGGAAGAGCGTGCAGCTCATTGACCATCTTCTCCTCCTGCTCAGACGCGAGACCTCTGCGACGGGCAAGCGCGATCAGCAGCAGACGCAGTGCAACCAGTTGGGTCGTAAATGCCTTGGTAGAGGCGACACCAATCTCAGTGCCGGCACGGGTCATGAAACAGACATCGGACTCACGCACCAGTGAGCTTTCAGGAACATTGCAGACACAGAGAGTGCCGATATGGCCTTGATCCTGACTACCACGAAGTGCCGCAAGCGTATCGGCCGTCTCGCCCGACTGGGAGATGGTGATTAAAAGAGAGCCTTCAGGCACAACAACCTTGCGATACCGGTACTCGCTGGCCACCTCAACACTGCAGGGAATACCGATCTCCTCCAGCCAGTATCTGGCGACCATGCCTGCGTGATAACTGGTGCCACAGGCAACAATCTGAACATGCCGGGTCTTGTCCAGCAGTGCGGCTGTCTCATGACCAAAGCTTGCTTCGAGCAGACGTCCATTGTGAATACGGCCTTCAAGTGTCTCTGAAATCACACCGGGTTGCTCAAAAATCTCCTTGAGCATGTAGTGCGCATACGGCCCCTTATCGACGCTGCTGTTGGAGAGTGTCGACTCTTTTATTTCGCGCCTGACCTCTTCACCACCTGAGTTGTAGATGCTAACGCCATCACGCCGCACTTCGGCAACATCACCATCTTCAAGAAAGATAAATTTACGAGTGACCGGCAACAGTGCCGTAACATCGGAGGCGATGAAATTTTCCCTCTCCCCCAAACCAATTACCAGCGGGCTGCCTTCGCGGGTTACCACGATTCGATCACCATCTTCAGGGCTGGCTGCTGCCAGTGCATAGGCCCCTTTCAGCTCAGCAGCGGTCTCAACAACTGCATCAAACAATGCTCTGCCTGATTCCAGCTTATCTGCCATCAGATGAGCAATCACTTCAGTATCAGTCTCTGAAGTGAAGCTGTATCCCAAAGCAGTGAGACGATCCCGCAGTTCACTGTGATTTTCGATAATCCCGTTATGAACCACGGCCACCCTGACGCCGCTCATTTGCGGGTGAGCATTGCGCTCTGCCGGTACACCATGGGTTGCCCAGCGGGTATGAGCAATGCCCAGATCACCACTGATATCTGAGCTGTCAACGAGCTTTTTTAACTCCGTAACTTTACCCAGAGACCTGAACCGTTTTAGTTCACCATCGACATCTCTTACAGCGACACCAGCCGAGTCATAGCCACGGTACTCCAGTCGCTGCAATCCTTCCATCAGGATTGGAAGGACATTTCTCTCAGCAATCGCTCCAACAATTCCGCACATTAAGTTTTTTTCTTAGGGCGCTGCCAATCGGTAACATGTCGCTGCTCGGGACGGGCAGAAAGGGTTAAGCCCCTCTCTTTGACCTTCTTCGTGATAATACTGCCTGCACCAATAGTGGCATCCGACCCGACCTCGACAGGTGCAATCAGCTTTGTGTCCGAGCCTATAAAGACCCCGTCTCCGATGATCGTTTTATGCTTATTGGCACCATCGTAATTACAGGTAATCGTACCCGCACCGATGTTACAACCACTTCCCATCTCCGTATCACCGATGTAACTGAGATGATTTATTTTACTGCCACGGTTAATAATCGAGTTTTTAATTTCAACAAAATTGCCAATATGGACCTCTTCATCCAGCTCGGCTCCTGGCCGTAGACGGGCAAAAGGACCAACCTTTGCTTCAGAGCCGACATTGGCACCATGAATATGACTGAAGGCAAACACGTTGACCCGATCATCGAGCATTGCATTAACAAGCACGGCGTTAGGCCCGATACGGCACTCATCACCAATCCGGGTAGAGCCGATCAGATAACAGCCAGCCTGAATCACCGTATCAATACCAATGCTGACGCCTGCCTCAATACGAACACTCTCCGGCTTCTCAATCGTCACGCCATTCATCTGCCAGTCATGTATAATCCGCTGCTGCATTAGAGATTCGACCTCGGAGAGCTGAACACGGTTATTTACACCGAACATCTCCGAAGCATCTTCCATGGCAACCGTCTCAACTGCTTTGCCATCTTTGAGTGCAAGTGGAACGATGTCGGGAAGATAGTACTCCCCCTGTGCGTTGCTGTTACCGATCTTGTGAAGCAGGTCAAAGAGCAGGTCGTAACGTACACAATAGATGCCACTACTCACTTCATGGATGGCACGCTGAGCATCATCAGTGTCCTTCTCCTCAATAATCGAAGAGACCCGGCCTTCCCCATCACGAATAATGCGCCCATAGCCATATGGATTCCCCGGCTCTGCAGTGAGGACAGTAATAGCAGCGTCACGGTTCCGATGCTCATCAATCAGCTTTGATAATGTTTCAGTTCTAAGCAGTGGTGTGTCACCACATACAATCAACACATCGCGAACATCACGAATAACATTCTCACACTGGTTGACTGCATGGCCTGTTCCCAGCTGTTTGTCCTGAATGACCCACTCAAGATTCTGTGGCTGACCAACATGCTCCTGCACCATTTCGGAAGCGTGGCCGGTTACCAGTGCAATCCCTTTAGGACGAAGCATCTCAACGGTATGCAAAAGGTAATCGATCATGGCACGCCCCAGAACCGGGTGCAGTACTTTCGGTTTGGATGAACGCATCCGTTTGCCCTTGCCTGCGGCGAGAACACAAACCTGCAGATCGGGGTAGTGCATCAGTTGAGTCATCTCTCCTCCACCAACA
>JAJRVG010000046.1 GCA_021545595.1 Zetaproteobacteria bacterium
CTGGCAAAGGCTTCAGCCCGGCCGAGAATGGCGCAGTTGACCACAATCAGTGGAATAAAGAGGCCAAGCACCAGATACATCTCATGCATCCAGGCGTTCATGCCAAGGCCTACAATGGTCACGAAGGCGGCAATGATGGTGATGTAGGCCGGAATACGCACCTGCACCGGAATCACACCACGAACCATGGATACAACAAGGTTTGAACCGATCAGTACCAGCATAGTGGCGGCACCCATCCAGAAGCCGTTCTCCGCTGAGGTGGTCACGCCCAGCAGCGGGCACATGCCGAGCAACTGGACAAAAATGGTGTTATTGTGCCAGAGGCCGTCAGCTAAAATCTCTTTTCTGGAGATAGTTTGATTTGAAACGGATTCACTCACTGCCTGCCCCCTTTCCCGGAGTGGTTGCGGGGCCGTTTTTCCGGATTTTATCAGTCATAGGCCTCTCTTTCGGCTCCAGGAGTGCGATCCGATTGTTGCGGAAGAGCTCAAGCCCCTGTTTGACTGCCTTGATTACGGCACGTGGTGTGATGGTGGCACCGGTGAACTGATCAAAGTCACCACCATCTTTTTTTACCTTCCAGCGTACGTTGTCCAGGGTTCGGCTTGCAAAGCTGTTCAGCCAGTTGTGGTTGCTGGTGATGCCATCGCCCAGCCCCGGTGTTTCGCGATGGTCGGTGATGCGGATGGCATGGATAGTGCCGTCCGGAAGCAGACCCATCAGGATATTAATGCTGCCGCTGTAACCATCCGGGGCAATCACCTCCCATGCCATGCCGGTAATGTTACCCGATTCATCTCTGGCCGGATAAAACTGTTTTGGCTCATCACTGCCGACAGGCTTGATGGTGATCATCTCTTCCAGTGGATCATTGGCATGTGGAGGCAATACCTGACCAAGTGCCTTGTGCAGCGCCTCCTTCTGCGCTTTGGCGATCGGTTCACGTGTCACCATATCAGTCAGCCCGAGCAGCAGGGTTGCAACGATGGCAACCAGCAACAGCGCAACCACCATTTTCACCTGCTCGGGTTCGATCACTCTCTTCTTTTCACTTCCCATATCAGCGTCCATAGACCCGTGGGCGGCAGTAGTGATCAATTAGCGGTACAGCACAGTTCATCAGCAGGACGGCAAACATGGCTCCCTCGGGATAGCCGCCATAGCTGCGGATAGACCAGGTGAGAATGCCGCAACCGATTCCGAAAACGATCCGGCCTGTTGAGGTAACAGGAGAACTGACCGGGTCGGTAGCCATGAAGAAGGCGCAGAGAATCAGGCCGCCCGCCAGCAGGTGGAAAAGTGGTGATGCGTAGTGGGCGGGGTCAACCGTGTTAAAGATGGCTGCAAGAATCGCCACGGTTGCCAGGTAGGTGAAGGGGATATGCCAGCTGATCGTGTGGCGTGCCAGCAGATAGATGCCGCCGATCAGCAGCGCCAGTGCCGAGGTCTCACCGATACTTCCCGCCTCACGGCCGAGGAAGGCATCGAGATAGCTGTAGTCGTAGCTTCTCAGTGCTTCGGTAACACCGATACCCTGGCTCCATTCGGTCTTGATATGTCCCAGGGGGCTGGCCATGGTGATTGCATCGAGTGTCCTGCCTATCGATTCAGGACCGAAGAGAACAAGGTTAAGGCAGTCGCTGAAGTTGTAGAGATCAACCATCGTGGTGCCGACGTGCATCGGGATAATCCATGTCGTCATATTCAGCGGAAACGAAACCAGCAGGATGATGCGTGCGGCCAGTGCGGGATTGAACAGATTGTGGCCAAGGCCACCATAGAGCTGTTTGCCGAGCAGGATGGCGATGATAGAGCCGAGCACGACCATCCACCAGGGAACATAGGCAGGAAGCGTCAGTGCCAGCAGCAGGCCTGTAAGTGCTGCAGAGCCATCACCGACAGGTGTGGCAGGCCTTCCCATCATCCGGAGAGATATGTATTCCGTGGCAACGCAGGTGACCATGCAGAGGGTGATCAGCAGGAATGCCAGCCAGCCGAACAGATAGACGCTGACAATAGCAGCCGGAAGCAGTGCCAGAATGACCGAGATCATGGTCATGCGAACGGAATCACCACCATGTATGTGTGGAGAGCTGAGGTTAATAATCATAACCCGTCACCCTTTGGGTCAGCGCTGATATCACTTTTCTCTTCACTGCTTTTCTCATCCACAGGCTTTGGCATGTGTTTGGTACGCACTGTTTTACGTTTCGCCGCACGCGCTGCTGCTTCACGTTCAATGCGTGTGCCACGCGCTTCACTGCGCTCTTTTGATATGTCGGCAAAGGCTTTCGCACGTGTAATCTGGGCCAGTTGACCTTTACCGTAGCGGAAGTAGTGAACCAGCGGAATGTTGGATGGGCAGACATAACTGCAGGCACCGCACTCGATGCAGTCGAACAGATTGTAGGACTCCGCCTTCTCAAACTGATCGTTACGGCACTGATCGGCCAGCAGGTTGGGTACCAGGCTCACCGGGCAGGCAACGCCGCAGTGGCCGCAACGGATGCAGGGCTGTTCAACCTTGTGTGCCTTCATCATCGTTTCACTATGCATTGCCAGCAGACCATTGGTTGATTTCACCACCGGGATGTCGGGGTTTTTCAGCCGTTCGCCCATCATCGGGCCACCATGCAGCAGATGAGTATCTTCAAAATGCTCCAGTCCATGTTGGGCAAGGATGAAACGTATCGGTGTACCAAGCCGTGCGCGTACGTTGCCGGGCCTCGGGAGTGCATCACCGCTCACCGTGATGATGCGCTCGGTTAGTGGGCGACCACGTATGATGGCATCAGAAATGGCGAACGTCGTTCCAACATTCTGGCACAGTACGCCAATATGCATTGGCAATTTTCTGGCCGGAATCTCTTTCCCAGTCAGCACCTGAACAAGCTGTTTCTCACTTCCCTGCGGATAGCGTGTAGGGAGCAGACGCACCTCAACATGCTCCATATCCGGCAGGCTGTTGAGCGCACTGCGTATCGCTTCTGCGGCATCGGCCTTGTTATCCTCAATGGCAACAATTGCCTTTTTTGCACCCACCATATGCATAATGATGTCGAGGCCTGTAGCAATTGCCTCTGGCTTCTCAAGCATCAGGCGGTGGTCATTGGTGAGGTAAGGTTCGCACTCAATACCGTTGATAATAACGGTCTCAATGGGATTGCGCTGATCCTTCAGCAGCTTGATAAATGTTGGGAAAACTGCGCCGCCAAGCCCTGCAATACCACAAACGCGAACACGTTCACGCAGCTCCCCCGGATCCCGTCCCCGGTAGTCGCAGATCGCTTCAAGCGATTCATCATGGCTGTCCTCTCCATCCGGCTCGATAAAGATTGATGGCAGCCCCATGCCGGAAGGGTGAGGGATGGCATGATCCTCAATTTTTACCACAGTTCCGGAGGTGGGGGCATGAACGGGCACCGATACGTAGCCCTGGGACCTGGCAATCTTCTGCCCGCGGAAGACATGCTCACCAACGGAGACGATTGGTGTACACACTTCACCGATATGCTGCTTGATTGGCACAATATAGATCGGAGCGATCGGTGGTGTGGCAATGGGTGAGCCGGCCGTAATTTTCAACATTTCCGGCTCAATGCCACCGGAGAAGATACCGGGCCTTTCGGCTATGGATCTAAGTAGCGTGTGGAGCATGTTGTCCCTTCCGTTCTATTGCCAGCTGGGCCCGTGCTGTATCGGGCAGTGGCCACGACCAGTGTTCCAGCAGTTCAGGCTTGATCAGCATATCAATGCAATCAACCGGGCACGGCTCGACACAGAGCGTACAGCCTGTGCAGTGGTCGGTAATAATAGTGTGATACTGCTTCGGTGCGCCGATAATGGCATCCACCGGGCAGGCCTTAATGCAGAGCGTACAGCCAATGCACTCATCTTCCCGGACGAATGCGATCATGGGGGCGGTTGGTTCCTCTTCAATGTTTTTAGGCTCAACTCCCATCAGGCCCGCAATCTGTAGCATGGTGCGTTCACCACCGGGCACACACTGGTTGACTTCAGCTTCCCCCGAAGCAACCGCGGCTGCATAGGGCTTACAGCCGGGAAAGCCGCACTGACCGCACTGGGTTTGCGGCAACAGCGTTTCAATGTTGTCAGCCATCGGGTTGCCTTCGATTTTAAAAACCCGGCTGGCAATGGCCAGCACCACACCGAAGAGCAGGGCGAATGCACTGAATGAGAGGATAGCAGCAAGAAGTTGCGTCATAGTCGGTTGTACATGCAGGGTGATTACGCCGGAGTCAGATCTTAACAAGGCCGGAGAAGCCGAGAAATGCCAGTGACATCATGCCTGCAGTAATCAGTGAGATGGGCGAGCCTCTGAATGCCTCGGGGATAGGGGCGTGCTCGATCCGTTCCCGCAGACCGGCAAAGAGAATCAGCACCAGCGCAAAGCCGATAGCCGCACCAAAGCCGTAGAGGGCGGAGGTGATAAAGGTGTTCTCCTGCTGGACATTCAGGATCGCCACACCGAGCACCGCACAGTTGGTGGTGATCAGCGGCAGAAAGATACCCAGCCCCTGATAGAGAATCGGGCTGGTTTTATGGATCATCATCTCGATAAACTGTACCAGGGAGGCGATGATCAGAATGAAAAAGATGGTCTGCAGATAGAGCAGATCAAGTGGGATCAGAATATACTTCTGCACCAGCCATGAAGCGGTGGATGCCAGTGTCATAACAAACATCACTGCAAAGGACATGCCCACGGCTGTCTCTACCTTGCTTGAAACACCGAGGAAGGGGCAGATACCGAGAAATTTGGTCAACACATAGTTGTTCACCAGCACGGCAGAGAGAAGAATCACGGCAAATTCAGTCATAGTGCAGCAGTATAGTGAGGCGGGCGGGTCAGGTATAGCTGTGAAACGCCACAAAAAAATCATGGAAATACAGAAACAGTAAACCATTTTTTGTTCAGGGTTGACATCAAAGGCAGGAGACCAACCATGCTACCCCAGTCGAAGGTGTTCCGGAGGTGTGATGATGGCATGCGGTAGCAAGCAGGGAGATGCGCAGGGGCTTCCCGAGCAGAAGATGCCCGAGGGTATAAAAAATATTATTGCAGTTGCTTCAGGTAAGGGTGGTGTTGGTAAGTCGACAACGGCGGTAAATATGGCGGTTGCCCTGGCCCGGAGCGGGGCGAAGGTGGGCCTTCTGGATGCCGATATCTACGGTCCCTCTACCCCTAAAATGATGGGCCTTGCAGGGCGTCAGCCTGATGTGAAGGAACGGACTATATTTCCCCTTGAAAATTACGGTGTTAAGACCATTTCGATCGGTTACATGATTGAGGAAGATCAGGCGATGATCTGGCGTGGACCGATGGTCTCCGGTGCGGTCATGCAGCTTCTCAACGATGTAGCGTGGGGGGAGCTCGATTATCTGGTGGTTGACCTTCCGCCGGGAACCGGTGACATCCACCTGACCATGGTGCAACAGGTTCCGGTTACGGCTGCTGTGGTGGTGACCACACCTCAGGATATCGCACTTGTTGACTGCCGCAAGGGGATCGCAATGTTTGATAAAGTGCATGTGCCGACCCTCGGTATTGTGGAGAATATGAGCAGCTTCACCTGCCCGCATTGTGGTGAGGCAACTGCGATCTTTGCCGAAAACGGTGCCGACAAACTGGCAGAGCTTCACAACGTGGATGTGCTTGCCAAATTGCCACTCGATCTGACGATTCGTGAAATGTCGGATGCTGGTACACCGATTGTGGCTGCAAAGCCCGGTTCTGAGCAGGCAAAGGCCTACCTTGCTCTGGCCGAGAGTGTAATCGACAAGGTTGAGAAGCTTAATAGCAGGAAGGTTTCAATTCCGGTCATTCAGGGCTAGGCGTTTAACAACGCTTCATATCATGGAAGCAGGGGACATTGCCCCCTGCTTCTGTTTGTATGACTCAATAGCTGCTGAAAGAGGATATTCGGCAGTATCGGTTCAACTCAGCCAATTTATTCATGAGTGGAGAGGTTGTGAATATCTTTCCATTAGGCTATACATACAAACACATTACGAATGGGAGGCAACATGAAAATGCTTAGATTACCACTTCTGCTGTGTTTCATATTTGCAGGTATGTTTATGCTGCAAGGGTGTGAGGGACCACCAGGACCGCAGGGAGTTCAGGGACCACCAGGACCACAGGGAGCTCAGGGGCCAACAGGGGCGCAGGGGCCACGGGGAGCTCCCGGGGGAACAACATCCGGATATACTGGAAATATTTCATTTATTGAACCCTGTGACTCTGGTGGCGGAACTGCCAACAGGGTGAGGCATAGACTCGAATTTACGAATGGCCTGCTTAAGAAACACACAAAAACAGACACCTGTTATTAGCCAATGTATCCAATGGGGAGAGGGAGCTGAGGCCCCCTCTCTTCTTTATCTTCCCTGACATCATAGCCTGATCTGTGAGGGGCTATTCTCAGCTGCATAGCCATTCGTCATAACAGGCTTAAATACTCATCTATTTCAGGGATAGAGAGCATGGGTAGCAGTCTGGCGTTGGCTTCCGGCATTGGAAATTTTTCCAATTCATCAACTCTGCTCCACGTGTGAGTGGATTCACTGTTTAATCCTGATATGTACGGGCAGTGACAGACAAAAAAGAGAAAATTGAGTGTTCGATCCGAATAGGTGTGCGATCCCTTCCCGAGATGGCGCCAGCGTGTTGCGGAGAGTCCGGTCTCCTCTTTGAGTTCACGAATTGCAGCATTGAGATGTGTTTCACCCTCTTCAACCCTGCCGCCGGGGAAAGACCACAGGCCACCGCAGTGGATATCGTCCGGGCGTTTCAGAAGCAGGAGTTCTCTGCTGCTGTTAAAGGCCGCTGTGAGTGCGATCACTCTGATGTTCATGACATTAGAAACTCAGGAACAGCAGGAGCGCTCAGATGCCTTCGCCACTTGAGACTGAGCCATCGGCGAAGACGGGCGTGGTCAGGTATTTCTCACCGCCATCAGGGAAAATAGCAACAATTTCACCCGCTTGTCCGGCATCAGCCAGCTCTTTAGCAATCTTCAGCGCTGTTGCCAGAGCACAACCACAGGATTGGCCGGAGAGAATACCCTCCTCACGCGCAAGTCGCTGGGTCAGGTCGTAGGCTTCATCGGTGCTGATACCGATCAGACGATCATGAACCGATGCATCATAAATCCCCGGCACGATGCTGGATGCAATATGTTTTAAGCCCTCAATACCGTGGAAGGGTGAATCCGGCTCTGCTGCGATGATCTGAATCTCCGGATTGGTTCTCTTCAGGAAACGCCCTGTGCCGACAAGCGTTCCTGATGTACCGAGTGAGGCGATGAAATGGGTTACTTTGCCATCGGTATCACGCCATATTTCAGGGCCGGTACTCTCTTCATGTGCCATCGGATTAGCCGGATTATTGTACTGATCCGGTTTGAAATAACGCTCAGGATCAGATTCATAGATTCGACGGGCTTCAATAATGGCTCCATCAGAGCCTTCCAACGGGTCGGAGAAGATCAGCTCTGCACCAAAGGCGCGGCAGATACGTTTGCGCTCGTCAGAAACATTACCTGGCAAAACCAGTCGGACTTTGTAGCCCATGGCTGCACCGATCATTGCCAGTGCAATGCCGGTATTGCCTGATGTGGAGTCCAGAACAATCTTGCCGCTGCTTAGTTCACCGGATTTCAGCCCTTCCTGAATCATACGAAGTGCAGGGCGATCTTTTACGGAGCCACCGGGATTAAAGCGCTCAAGCTTTGCCAGAATCCGGATATTTTTTGGCAGATGCGCAGTGATGCGGCGCAGTTCAACCAGTGGTGTATTACCGATGAGATCAAGGATTGCAGGCAATGAAGAGGTCCTCTATTGGAATTTCAGTGGCGGCCATTCTGGGCTCTTTAACTGGCGCTGCCAAGCTGTTCCCTGATTCTGTCCATGTTATCAGGGGAAAAAGGCCATAGATGCTGCCCCTCTCTGAGTAGAAAGCGGCGAAGCGAGGTGGCCGTGATGCCGCCATCCCTTAAATGTTTCAGGGTGGTCACCTCGCCACGTTTTGCCAACCGCCTTCCACCCGCATCAACAAGCAGTGGGTGATGGATATAGGTGGGCGTTGGCAGCTTCAGCAGGGCCTGTAGAAGGCGGTGAACAGCAGTGCTGGGCAACAGGTCTTCACCCCTGATGACATGGGTGATGCCCTGCCATGCATCATCAACGACAACTGCAAGATGATAGCTGATACCGATATCCTTGCGCCCGATCACCAGGTCTCCCAAAGCTGACATGTTGACGGGGTGATGGTGCCCATGCCCGTCGCTCCATGTCAGCGATTCGCCAACCTGTTTGATCGCACTGGCACAGTCCAGCCGCCATGCAAAGCGTTCATGCAGTGTGCGTTCATGGCGCTGGTGGAGATCGACCTCCCGGCAGATGCCGGGATAGGGGTCACCGATATCTTCCACATGCGGAGCGATACCCATACGTTCGATCTCTTCCCGAACATGTTTTCGGCTACAGAAGCAGGGGTAGATCACACCCAGCTCTCTGAGTTGCTCCAGCGCACTGCGATAGCGGCTCTGATGCTCACTCTGTCTGAGGATATCGCCCTGCCACTTCAGGCCAAGCCAGTGAAGATCCTCAATCAGCCGGGTGGCCTGTTCACTCCTGCACCGGGTGTGATCAATATCCTCGATACGGAGCAGCAGTTCGGCATCATGTTTTTCCACCCACTGCTGGCATATAAGCGCTGAGTAGGCATTGCCTACATGCAGCAGCCCTGTGGGGCTGGGGGCAAAACGGGTTTTGAACTTCAACGCTCTGAAGGCTGATTAAGCCGTATTTTTTGTGATGATCATACTGTGATCGGAAGCTGGGGGAAGAATGAGCGCCTGACCCTCCTGAATCCGTTCCGGTCTCAGGAGCAGTGAGATTTCATCACCGGCCTCAAAGATCAGATCATCATGAGGGATCAGCATTTGATCGTTGCGGCAGAGCGCCAGTGGCTGGATGCCATGGGGAATTCTTACATCTGCCATTTTATGCCCGATCAGTTCGGACTCCGCTTCAACAATTCGGGTTTCGTGCATCAGCCGCTTTCTCAGAGCCTGATCATGCCAGTAGGAGAAAGTGTAAGGCTTGGCAAAAAGGCGTTTGGCCTGAAGCCGACGAATCATACTGGCATGTTTGACTTCATCACCCTCCTGAAGAGCGACGTAGACCTCAGACACATGGAAGGTGTCCTGAGCAAGGCTGGCAATCAGCAGGTTGTGGTCGGATGAGCCGGTCATGGCCAGCACGGCGCTGACCTCTTCGGTATGCAGAATTTCCATGTAGATAGGATCAAGCGCATTACCGCATACTGCCTGGAAATTACCGCGCTTGAGATTGTTAACAACTTCGGCATTGAGATCCAGGAAACGGACTTCACGCTCTTCAGCCAGTACACGCCCCAGTTCAGCACCCATTTGTCCACCACCGACAATCAGTACAGAGCGCTCATCCCGCCCCGTAACGGTCAGCCATTGAGCCAAAGGAGATGCCAGAAAGCTGTAAACAAATACAGATGCGATGATGATGATATAAACAAGCGCAAGCAGGATTTCTGCTTCCTGATAGCCTGCCTCGACCAGAATGATCACAAACAGTGATGTAATGCCTGCCGCGACCACGCCCCGGGGTGCCATGCCGGCCAGAAACCACACCTGTGGAGTCGTTAATTCTGATCCGATGGCGGCAAGCCATGTGCTTAGCGGCCGGGCTATCAATGCCAGAATCAGGAATATCACAACGCCTTCCCACAGGTGTGTCCTGACAATGCCAAGGTTCAGGTTGGCGGCCAGAAGTACAAATAGAACCGAGACCAGTAGAATGGAGAGACTGCCTTTGAAGTGGCGGAGGCGCTGAATGTCAGGCAGCTCCATTTTTTGCATTGTGGCACCTGCAATCAGTACAGCCAGAAGCCCGGTTTGTGAGCTGATACCATCGGCGAGAAGGAACAGCCCCCATACTGCAGCAAGGGTAAACACAGTGCGCGCTTCAATGTCATCAACGATACTGCTTTTCAGAATTCGGGAAAGTAGCCAGCCGCCTGCAAAACCAAAGGCTGCTCCAACTGAAAATTTTGTGACAACTGCCTGAACCGTACTCAGGGCTGTTGGGTCCGGCACCAGAATAAGCTGTAACATGACAATCGCTAAAATGGCACCTACTGCATCTACCAGCATTGCCTCACTGCTCAGGATATGAGCAACCTCGCGATCCAGGCGAACCTGACGTAGAATTGGAGTGATGACGGTTGGCCCACCCACGGCAATCAGGGCACCAAAGAGGAGCGACAGTGGCCAGTTCATGCCTGTCAGGAAATGTGCGGCAGCGCCACCTATAGCGATGGTTAGCAGGGGCCCGAACGTCAGCAACTTTCCGACGACCCAGCCATGTTCTTTCAGGGACTTCAGATTAAGATTCAGTCCGCCCTCAAACAGAATGACGGCAAGGCCAAGTTCAATCAGTGTGTGGAGGGCCGCTCCAACCATCTCGGGGTGGAGCATGTGCATGCCGTAGGGGCCAAGTGCCATGCCTGCCAATAGCCAGAGAAAGATGGGTGGAAACTTTATTTTTGAAGAGGCTATCTGGCATGCCACAGCAACAAGTACTGCGATTACAAATACGCTGGTTGGGTTTTCGGTCATTTCCATCTAGGCTGAAATGCCTCTTTTCATATGCATGATGCATATCTTAGTCCCTTTCTGACAGCGGCGGCAAGTTGCAGATCATGAAGCATTACAGGTGGCAATATGAGTTGACAGAGGATGTGCTTTGCGTATGGTTCGCCGCTCATTTTAAGGCATGGGCCGGGCAACAAAGCTCTGGTTCAAGGAGTAGGAAAGAGTGGCAAATCACGCATCTGCACTAAAGCGCGCCCGTCAGGACGAGAAGATTCGTCAGCAGCATCGTGCTCAGAAATCAACCATGCGTACTGCAATCAAGGCCGTGCATTCTGCAGTTGCGGCAGGTGACAAGGCTGCAGCTAACGAAGCGCTGAAGGGTGCAACATCCCTGCTCGCACGTGCTGGCCGCAGGCGTATGATTCATCCATCTCAGGCTTCCCGCCGTGTTTCACGCCTGAATGCTCACGTAAAGGCGATGTCCTGATTGATCTGAGCTGAC
>JAJRVG010000047.1 GCA_021545595.1 Zetaproteobacteria bacterium
TCACCATCCCGACTGAATACATAGACCTCCTGCACAAAGAGATCCAGCCGTGCGCTCTCCATGAACTCTCCGGGATCTTCTGTCTGCTGCAGCAGCTCAGTAAGCTGTTTCAACCACTGGAAATGTTTATGCTCCTCTTCACTTGCATGCCCATCCTTGTAGAGCCAGTGGGCTGCCACACCATCCTCGGCATAGCTATGCATTGATGCGGTTCGAATCTGAATCTCAATACGGTGGTTGTCCGGCCCGATTACCGAGGTGTGCAGCGATTGATAGCCATTCGGTTTGGGCAGGGCAATATAATCCTTGAAACGACCGGGAACGGGACGGTAGAGACTGTGAATAACCCCCAGCGTGTGGTAACAGGCGGGAGTGTCCTCAACGATGATCCGAAAAGCGATCAGATCATAAATCTCACTAAAATCGACATGTTTGCGCTTCATTTTGTCATGAATACTGTAGAGATGTTTCATGCGGCCATAGACCTGAGCCTCAATACCCTGGCGATCCAGTGCCTCCTGCAACAGCCCCTCCAGACTTTCACGCGTCCGATGCAGGAACTCCAACTGCCCCTTCATCAACTCCAGAAGCTCTTTATAGGAGCCACTCTCCAGATGTGAAAAAGCAAGATCTTCCATCTCCTGCTTGATCCAGTGAATACCAAGACGGTGGGCAAGCGGTGCGTAGAGTTGCATCGTCTCTTCCGATATCTGCCTGCGCTTCTCCTTCCGCATAAAACCAAGTGTGCGCATGTTATGCAGCCGGTCGGCCAGCTTGATCAGCAGAACACGAAGATCCTGTGCTGTGGCAAGGATCATCTTACGGAAATTTTCAGCCTGCTTATGCTCTGATGAGCGAAAATGGATCTGTCCGATCTTGGTCACACCATCAACCAGTCGTGCCACCTCATCACCAAAACGAGTCTGTACATCCTCCAGCGTGATATGGGTGTCTTCAACAGTGTCATGGAGAAGTGCGGTGACGATGCTATTCACATCCAGATTCAGACTGGCAAGAATATCCGCCACAGCCAGAGGGTGGGTCATGTAGAGGTCACCTGAGCTGCGCCGCTGATCTTTATGAGCCTGAGCTGCAAAGACATAGGCACGATTAATCAGGTCTATGTCGGCCTTCGGTGAATACGTCTGTACCTTTTCGGTAATTTCAAAGATACGGCTCATGAAAAATCAGATTCAGTCATAGAACCGAAAAAGAGAGGTTGAGTGTTACTCGACCTCATCTTCAAATGAGGCAGCTTCCAGGCGCAGGCGCTCCTGCTCATCCATCGCAAACACAGTCTCCCACGTAATGTGGCCCTCACCCAGCTCTCTCAGGGCTTGAACAGACGGCTTATGACCCTCTTCATTCTCAATCAGTGGAGGCATGCCGCTCAGCAGCTGGCGGGCGCGCTTTGAAGAGAGAACGACCATCTCAAAACGGTTGGGATAGTGCCGAATACAATCTTCTATGGTTACTCGTGCCATGGGTTATTTACCTCCAGTGATCGTGCTGAGCATATCAAGCATGGTTTAAAAGTCACGAATGATTATTCTGATATATGGCCTGAATCTCTTTCAACGCATCATCAAACCGCTCATTCACGATCTGATAGTCTGCTTCGCCGGCATGTTCCATCTCACTCGCAGCCGCTGCAACGCGCCTGTTGATAACTACATCATCATCCTGCCCGCGTGATCTCAACCGCCGTCGCAGCGTTTCAATGGATGGCGGCAGAATAAAGATACGATGCGCCTGTGGAATCTCCACGGCCACCTGTGCGGCTCCCTGCCAGTCAATCTCAAGCAGGATATCACGACCACTATCAAGGGCTGCTTCGACATCGGATTTTCGGGTGCCATACAGGTTTCCATGCACATTGGCCCACTCCAGAAAGGCCCCGTCATCACGCTGAGCCTCAAACAGCGCCTGACTCAGGAAGTGATACTCCCGTCCATCGACTTCACCGGGCCTCGGCTCCCTTGTTGTACAGGATATAGAGAGGCAGAGGTTCGGACTCTGCTTTAGCAGTGCGTCACAGAGCGTTGATTTGCCGCTCCCGGATGGCCCGGAAACAATAAACAGTTCGCCCCGCTCTGCCCTGTTCACCACTTACGCCTGCCCCGTCAAAGCTCTGTATCTCTCCATCAGCTGACCCCCGGATTCAGGACGTTCCGGATCATGGGGAATACAGTCCACCGGACAGACCAGTTGACACTGAGGCTCATCAAAATGGCCCACACACTCCGTACATAGATCAGGATTAATCTCATAAATCTCTTCACCTTCAAAAATGGCCTCATTGGGGCATTCAGGCTCACATACTGCACAGTTAATGCAGTCATCGGTAATCATCAAAGCCATGAGCGATTGCTCCCCTCTATCCTGTTCGACGCTGCTATCGACTCAGTTCCCGATCCAGCTCACCGCTACGAAGTTTAGTCATATATTCTTTCAGCGCATCAGATACTTTGCCCTGCAACAGGTAGAGCGCCAGAAAGTTCGGGAAGGCCATCGATAACAACAACAAGTCGCTGAAATCAAGAATATTACCGGCACTGATCAGCGAGGCCAGCACCACAAACATCAGGAAAATAATGCGATAGACCATAGAAAATCGTTCGCCAAACACGTAGGTCCAGCAACGCTCGCCGTAGTAAGACCATGATATCATCGTCGAATAGGCGAACAGCACCACAGATACCGACAGAATAATGGGAAACCAGGAGATAACTGAACCGAAGGCCACAGCTGTCAACGCTGCACCCTTGCTGGCCTCAACCAGCGCATGGTGCTCAGGCGCATTCCATACACCTGTCAAAATGATTACCAGCGCCGTCATGGTGCAGATAATCACCGTATCAATAAACGGCTCATACAGCGCCACAAATCCCTGCCGAACGGGGTATTTTACCGATGCTGCTGAATGGGCAATGGCCGCCGAACCGATCCCTGCCTCACTGGAAAATGCCGCACGTTTGAAGCCCTGCACCAGCACACCGATCATACCCCCGGCGACAGCTGTTGGCGCAAATGCCTCCGTCACAATCATCGTCAGTGCGGCGGGAACATCAGCCGCGTGTGAAATCACGATCCACAGACAGGCCGACAGATAGATAAACACCATGGTCGGCACAATGGCCTCCGCCGCGTGGGCAATGCGCTTGATGCCGCCGATAATGACCAGCCCCACCGCACCGGCCATGAACACGCCGAACACCCATGGATACTCCTTGAAAAAAGTAACCTCATTCTGCACCGCACCCAGTGCCTGCGATACCTGAAATGCGTTTCCACCGCCGAGTGATGCCCCGACGCAAAGAACGGCAAACAATACAGCCAGAGACTTGCCGATCCCGGCCATGCCCTTCTCGGCAAAGCCCCTGGAAAGATACTCCATGGCACCACCCATCACACGACCATCGGGTCGAAACTCACGATAGGTCTGGGCCAGTGTCACCTCGGTAAATTTTGCCGTCATGCCGAAAAAACCAGCCACAATCATCCAGAATGTCGCGCCCGGCCCACCAATACTCACAGCAATGGCCACGCCAGCGATATTACCCAGCCCAACCGTCGCCGACAGTGCAGCACTGAGGGCCTGAAATGGCGAAACCTCACCTCTGTCATCCGCCGACTGATATTTGCCACGAATCACCCGAAAGGCATGGCCCATCATACGCAGATTGATAAAACCAAATCGAAACGTCAGATATACCGCACCGACAACCAGCCAGCCAACGATAAACGGCATATTTCCATATGCCTCAGGCAGCACATTATAAAACAGAACATCGGCCATATAACCATTCACTGTGCCAAAAAAGGCATCCACTCCATTTTCAGCGGCGTAGGCAGAGTGGGTGTGGAATATGATACTCAGTAGCAGTATCAGCTTAGATATGGATTTCATGTACCACCCTCCGGTAGAGACTTACTTTGCCCAAAGGATAAAGACTGAAGCTAATCCATCCGTCTGGATTTATACTCATTGATAAGCCCGTTGGTTGAACTATCATGGCTTGTCACGTCACCATCCAGCATCAGTTCAGGAAGTATCTTCCGGGCCAGCTGTTTACCAAGCTCAACTCCCCACTGGTCAAAGGCGTTGAGATTCCAGATAACACTCTGCACATAGATTTTGTGCTCATACATGGCAACCAGTGCACCCAGGGTTTCGGGAAGCAGCTTCTGGAACAGGATCGAATTGGAGGGCCTGTTCCCTGGAAACACCTTATGTGGCAGTAGTGCCTCAAGGGCATCACCACTTAACCCTTCGGCTTCAAGCTCAGAGCGCACCTCATCCTCACGCTTGCCCAGCATCAGAGCCTCTGTCTGTGCAAAGAAATTGGAGAGCAGGAGTGTATGGTGCTGGCCGATCGGATTTTTGGTATCTATCGGTGCAAGAAAATCGGTTGGAACCAGTTTCGTGCCCTGATGAATCAGCTGGTAGAAGGCGTGCTGACCATTGGTGCCGGGTTCGCCCCAGATAATAGGTCCTGTCGAATAATCAACTGCCTCACCGTCACGTGTAACGCACTTACCGTTACTCTCCATATCTCCCTGCTGAAAGTAAGCCGGGAAGCGGTGCATATACTGATCATATGGCAGAATTGCATGCGAATCGGCATCGAAGAAGTTATTATACCAGACACCCAGAAGCCCTAAAATGACAGGTATGTTCTTTTCAAACGGTGCGGAACGGAAGTGCTCATCCATATCGTGTGCACCGGCAAGCAGCTTTTCAAAGTTATCCATGCCAATATAGAGGGCAATGGAGAGGCCCACAGCACACCAGAGAGAGTAGCGGCCACCCACCCAGTCCCAGAACTCAAACATATGATCGGCATCAATACCGAAATTCTGTACAGCCCTGGCATTGGTAGATACCGCCACAAAATGTTTAGCCACCGCAGCTTTGCTGCCACCCCGGGTCAGAAACCAGTCACGTGCGGTCTTGGCATTGGCAATGGTCTCCTGTGTTGTGAAGGTTTTGGAAACAATGACGAAGAGTGTTGTTTCCCGACTCAACCCCTTCAACGTTTCTACAATCTGGGTGCCATCAACATTAGATACAAAGTGAACGTTCAGCCCCTCCTGTGCAAAAGGCTTCAACGCCTCACACACCATGACCGGGCCGAGGTCGGAACCACCGATGCCAATATTGACAATGTCGGTGATCGGCTTGCCGGTAGAGCCAAGCCACTCTCCACCACGGACACTGTTGGTAAATTCACGCATACGCGCCAACACACCGTTTATGCCCGGCATCACATCCTCACCATCCACCATGACAGGACGATTGGATCGATTCCTCAGGGCAATGTGCAGAACAGCACGATCTTCAGTGTTATTGATCTTCTCACCGCTGAACATACGATCAATGGCTCCCCTCAGACCAGCCTCATTGGCAAGCTCAAGCAGAAGCCCCATCGTCTCTCTGTTGCAACGGTTTTTTGAGTAGTCGAGCAGAATGTCTTTGAATCTGAAGGAAAACTTGTCAAAACGTTCAGGATCGTCTTCAAACATCTGCCGCATATGATACTTGGAGATACTTTCATAATGTGCTGACAGTGCTTTCCAGGCCGGAGACTGCGTCAATACGGACATAGGATCCCTCCAAAGAAATTGGGCGGAGGGAATATCTCAAATTTTGCCTGAAAAAGCCAGCTTTAGATCACTGGAGAATTCAGCTTCAAATCTATGGAAAGGGTGGTGAATAGCTACTTGGGAGGCTCTGTATCTGTTAACAGCTCCCTGATCAGATAGCTCTTTATGTCACCATCAATTCCCTTCAGTGGAACAGGTGGCAGCGCCTCATACTCCGCCTTACTCGTCAGGTCGGCAAGTGTATGTTCACTGATAACAACCTGCCCCGGCCTTGCCATGTCGGTCAGGCGTGATGCAACATTTACAGCGTCACCAATACAGGTGTATTGCATAGTCTGGCTTGAGCCAATTGCGCCAACAACAACCTCTCCCGAGTTGATTCCAATACCAATCTGTATCTTATCCTCACCATGCTGATCCCTGTCCAGATTAAACTCCTCAAGTGCTGACTGCATCTCCAGCGCACAAGCCACTGCCCTGTCTGCCGGGTCATCTATTTTAACAGGGGCCCCGAAAAGAACCATGATCTCATCGCCAATATACTTATCAACCGTACCGCCATGGCTGAAAACAATATCTACAATCATCTCAAAATAGCGGTTAAGCATAGCAACCACATGGGTCGCCTTAACACGGCGGGCCATCGCGGTAAAACCCCGAATATCCGCAAAGAGAATCGTAACATCACGTAGCTTTCCACCCTTCTCAAGGGTGATCTTGCCACTCATCACCTGTTTTACCACACCGGGTGAAAGCAGCCGCTCAAACTGGGCCTTGGTACGGGCATCGTGCTCGATCTTCCTGATCAGATGTGCATTGGCCACTGCCATTGCCAAAGATCGCACGATACCGACAAAAAGCTGGAGATCTTTACGGGTAAAAGTAGACACCCCCTTCTGTCCATCCATGTGTACCACACCAAAAAATTCACCATCATGCATAATGGGGGCACACATGATTGAACGGATGCCCTGCATAACCAGCGAGGCAGCTTCTGAAAAGCGTTCATCACTGCTGGTGTCAGTGAGAAGGAGTGCACTCTTTTTCTCCTGAACCTCTTTCAATACTGATGCGGATACACTGGCCTGATCCTCAACACCATCCATCGTACGTACCACTTTGGGGACCAGTTTTCCTGTCGATGGATTGAGCAGCAGAGTAACACAGCGAGCAGCGCTGAAGATTCGTAGCATCTCATTGGAAACCTGTTCAAGCACTGAGGTGATACTTCTTTCCAGTCCAATGCTCTGCAGAAGTTCGTGGCCGAGTCTCAGTTTTTCATAATCGGTACGCAGCAGGCCAAGGTCGGACACCTGCCGCTCAGGCAGGAACGTCTCCACTTTCTCCACTTTAATACGGTCACGCACCTGACTGATATCAGTAA
>JAJRVG010000048.1 GCA_021545595.1 Zetaproteobacteria bacterium
ACAGTGAAGGCTATGTTGAGGGCATTGCCGAGGCACTGGATGATGATGGCGCCCTGCTGTTACGCGTAGATGGCCGGCTACAGCGTTTTATTGCGGGAGATATTGAATTGATGGATATGAATCAGTGGGGATAATGGAGGGAGAGTGATGAAACGTTTTCTTGTAGTCGATATCGGCAACACTCAGATGGTCTTCGGCCTCTTTGAGGCTGAAAAGCTATGTTCCCACTGGCGCCTCTCCAGCAACTATAGCCTCACCTCCGATGAACTGGCCTGGAAACTGCATGGCATGTTTGAACAGTTTGGCCAGCAGCCGAAAAATATTGATGGCATCATGGCCGCCAGTGTTGTCCCGCATCTCGACAGCACGTTGAGCGAAGCGTGCGAACGTATTTGTGGCATCCCGGCCACCTTTGTCGGCAATCCGGATGTCAAAACCGGTATGGCGATCGACTACAAAAATCCGTCTGAAGTGGGTGCCGACCGTATCGCTAACGCCATCGCCGCCAGAGAAGCCTTTGGTGCACCGGTAATTGTGCTCGATTGCGGCACGGCCACCACCTTCGATATCGTCTCACCGCAGGGCCACTATGCCGGTGGACTGATTATTCCCGGCATGGAGATATCACTTGAGGCGCTCTGCCAGCGCGCCGCCAGGCTTCCAGAGATCTCCGTCACCCGCACAGAAACTCTGATTGGCCGCGACACCATCACCAGCATGCAGGCAGGCAGCTATTGGGCGACTGTCGATGCAATCAGGGGACTAATTGGCAGGCTGCATGCTGTTGAGGAGTACGCATCGGCCCCCGTCATCGCAACAGGTGGCCTCTCGGAAAAGTTGCTGGAGGATATTCCGGAAATCACTGCCCACCGGGAACATCTGATACTTGATGGCCTGCACCAGCTTGCCAGACAGCACTTTAACTAGGCCAGGGCCTGTTCACACTAATGAAACGGACACTGGTTGTTGTCGCCCTTCTACTGGCTATGTGGCTGGCATGGCTGGCATGGCAGCCCCCGGTGGTCAGCCAGCCCGAGTTAACGGTTCGGACTGCACTGCCTGAGGTGGAAGATGTCGGCCCCGAACTCTGGCGTATCGTTACCAGGCGGATGGTCTGGAAACAGGCCATCGCCAGCATGCGTGACAGACTCTACAAAGAGGGTTTCGAGACCCGGCTGATCGTAAAGCGTGAACCGGTGGAGCTGCACGCCTTTGATGATCCAGGCACCTTCAAAACGCTGGCGGAGGCCAGGAAAGTAGAGAGCCAGTGGAAAAAAAGAAAGGTTGATGCCCAGGCACTGAAGCGGGAAATAACATTTGGCGTTGCACTGGGGCGATTCTACATCACCTCCTATGCGGAGCAGATGCAGGCGAGACTGAAAACCATCGGGCTCCCCTACCGCTACGAGCGCCGCACGGTAATTGTTCCAGCCTACCGGTTTGTTTTTAATCCGATGGAGAAGAAGCAGGCAGAAAAGAGCTGGAAAAGGCTTCAAAATCTTGGCATTGCAGAGCCTGCCATGATGAAAGAGAGTGAGTTCCAGAGGCTCTATGGCACGCAACCAGCCCCATAGCCACTTTTTTTATCATGTCCATTTTCAACTGCCATTGAAAGCGACTGTTCAGCCGGAAGCCTCTTTCGCACCACCTCTCACCTTTGCCAGCAAAATTCCCACCTCATAGAGCAGCAACATTGGCAGAGCCAGAAGTGTCTGGGAGATGATATCCGGCGGGGTAAGAATCGCTGCAAAGATAAAGGCCCAGATCACCACATAACGACGTTTGTCGGCAAGTGTTGAAATCTGAACCAGATCAAGACGCACCAGAATCATCACAATGATCGGTATCTGGAAGCTTAGCCCAAATGCAAACAGCAGTTTTAACACCAGTGTCAGATACTCCTTTACTGCCGGCATGGCCTGAATCGTATCGGTGGAGAAGCCCAGAAAAAATTCAAATATCAAGGGGAAAACAACATAAAAGGCGAATGCACCACCGGCAAACAGCAGTCCGATACTGGCGACAAAATAGCCGACAAAGGCATGACGCTCATGCTGATAGAGGCCTGGTGCAACAAAGGCCCAGAGCTGATAAAAAGTAATCGGTGCCGTGACGAAGATACTGAGAACCAGTGCGATTTTCAGGTAGGTAAAGAAGACATCAGATGCATTAAGAAAGATAAGTGGTGTATCAGGTGGCAGTGCAGCCCTGAGTGGCATGGAGATAAAATTAAATACTACATCGGAGAAGTTCATCAACACGGCCACGCCAATCAGATAGGCAAGCGCTGCAATCTTCAATCGCTTTCTAAGTTCGCGAAGATGAGACAGAAGAGAGTGTTCGGCCTGGGTTTCAGCAGGCTGATTCATGAAGAGTATGACCTACTTACCATCTGTTGTCTGGCCATTAGCTCTGTGAGTATCATCTCCACGACCACTTTTTTTTGGAGAGGATTCATCCGGCATGGTGCTAATCCCTTCCGAAAGGGCATCACGAACCTCACTGGCTTCGCCACGAAGTTCTTCTGTTTCCTGATGTAGCTGGTGTTTGACCTCACCCATCCATCTGCGGGCATGGCGAATCGCACCGCCCACCTGTGAAACCAGTTCAGGCATTCGCTCCGGCCCCAACACCAGAAAAGCAACAATACCGATCAGGATCAGCTCAAGCAGCCCGATATCAGGCATGCCCGGAAAGCCTTAATAAACTATACATACAGTGATCAGGACGCTTTATTATCATCCCTGGAGGCGGGCTCACTCTCTTTTGCCTGAGTATCCTCTTTTTCCCGGTCATCCTCATTTCCCGAGTCATCCGAGATAACCTTGCGGAAACTCTTAATACCTTTGGCAAGGCCGCTTCCAATCTCAGGCAGTTTACGTGCACCGAAAAGCACCAGCACAATTACCAGAATAAGAATCAGCTCAGTTGTACCTAGTCCCATGATCTTCCTCCAAACAGTTCAGCACGCTCATCTCAGAATGCGCTGAGAACAGCCACTACATCCGTACGACCCACGAATGGGTCATTAAAATCAATATTCACGGCAAGCTTAACCCCTGCGGGTGATAAATATAAGCGTTACAAAGCAAATACCTGTTATGCCATCGTTAAGGGTGGCAGCGGACAATCCAGTCCATCCGCTATCACCCGCAGTAACTCACCCTCTTTTACGAAAACCACACCGTTAGAAAGTACACAATGCAATGCTGCCTTCAACACCGCCTCTTTCAGAGCCGGTGTGGCCATGTTTAACTCGGTCAACGACTGATCAAAATGTGAGAGTCGGCTCTCTCTTCTCTCCAGCATCGTATGCTCGCCCTCCGCCAGCATCGACATCGCCTCGACAAAGGGTTTCTCTCCCTCTTCACCGTGCCCGGTTCTGGCCAGAACCGACAGCAACACCCGGCAGTGCGGCAGCAGTGCCTTCATCTGATGATATTTCACCTTTACGGCAGTACTCTTTCCAAACTCACCGTTCAGACGTCTGATCACCATGCGATAGAGAGAAAATTCAAACAGGCTGACCTGATGATCTGCCTTAATCAGAGCACCTACCGACTTTTTAAACATCTGATATTGAGAAAATGACATCTCTTTCAGGGCAGGCATGACTATCTCTGCTAGCGGCAGACGCAGTTCGAGGGGCATAGAAGCCACATCCGAAAGAATATCAAGTGTTTCACGAAACACGTTCGGGTCGGCTGTTTTTTCAAAAACCTGCAGTTGAATCTTTCTCTGTTTGGTATCCGAATCCAGCAACAGCGCATAAACTGCCGCGCGGGCCGTATAGGGATCATAGGCAAAGTCACGAACCCTTGCGGGCATTTTTTTCAGAATCCCTCTTGCTTCCTGAAGCGATTCAGGGCCGGGATTCCCCACCATGGCGAGAACCGCATCCGAATTAACCTGTGAGAGGGCTACCCGATTGCCGGAGGAGACCATAAAATCGACAGATGCCTGAGTCTGATTAGCAAACGTCCGGGCCCCTGTGTCGACTTTATCAAAATGGCCTCTGAATGCTGGATCAATTCGCCGGATACGATCCTCCAGTGGAGGGTGAGTCGCCCACCAGTCACTGCTGTACCATGATTTAAGCGCATTGCCGAAAAAGAAGTGGCTGGCCTCTCTGGCTGCGCCATGATCAACCCTTGAGCCCTGCTTGTATCCACCAATCACCTTCAGTGCATTGCCTATCCCTTCCGGATTACGTGTAAACTGAACCGCTGCTGCATCAGCCAGGTACTCCCGCTGACGGGATACAGCTCTTTTGATCATATCGGCAATCACCATTCCGACAGTACCTACAATAAAGAGCAGAAGCCCGATCACAATAACTGCGGGATGTGAGCCCCTGCCCCGTGAATAACGGGAGGTTCGCTTCAGGGTCATCAATCCGATTCCGGTATCCGAGATCAATGTGATACCATAGAGAAGGCCCATCATGCGCATTTTCATGGCTGAGTCACCATTGAAAATATGGCTAAATTCATGGGCAATAACACCCTGTAGTTCATCCCGACTCAGCAGCTCCACTGCGCCACGGGTAACGCCAATCACCGTATCTGACGGCGTAAAGCCAGCTGCGAAGGCATTGATACCCGACTGCTCCAGAATAAAGACCGGAGGAACAGGAAGCCCCGAGGCGATGGCCATCTCCTCAACCACATTCAACAGCCTGCGATCAAGAGGTTCTTTTGTGGATGAAGGAAGCCTGCTTCCACCCAGCATCTCGGCAACTGCACTTCCCCCGCCCTTTGAAAGGGTATGAATCCGGTAGGCACTACCACCCAGTATCACCAGCAGTGTTCCTGCCGATACCCATAAAAATAGCTCGCGACTCCATAGTTGATCTGATGAAAACCCGGACTGGTCGATAAAGAGCTCTCCAGCCAGAATCCCCACAACAACTGCACCATAAACAGCCACCGTAATCAGGGCAATCGCGATAATAAACAGAGCCACCAGAATAGTGCTGTTCCTTCGTGCCTTCTCCTGATAACCGAAAAAATTCATAACTGGATTCTACTGGGGTAGCAGTTTAAAAACTGACTTTAACCCTCTCTTTTACTTCGGGATTTTTTACCTCAAACAGTGCAGCCTCCTTAAAGCCCATCATCCCGGTAAGCATGGTGTCGGGGAATGTCTCCCGCTGCGTGTTATAAATCATCACTTCATCATTGTAGGCCTGACGTGCAAAACTCACTCTGTTTTCAGTCGAAGCAAGCTCTTCGGAGAGCTGTGCCATTGTCTGATCAGCTTTCAGATCAGGGTAGGCTTCAGTTAGCGCGTTAAAGTTGAGCATCGCCCCACCCAACAGCCCCTCCGCACCCGCCAGTGCCTTAATGGCCTTGCCATCATCCGGATGGGCACTGGCCTGCTTCATGGCAGCCATCGCCTGATTTCGAGCCTCAATCACATGGGTAAGGGTATCCTGCTCATGTTTGAGATAGGCCTTTGCGGTCTCAACCAGATTTGGAATTAAATCGTAACGACGGCGAAGCTGTACATCAATCTGTGCAAATGCATTTTTAAAACGATTTTTCAGCTTCACCAGCCTGTTGTAGATAATAATCACATAAAGAATCAGAAAAACAGTTACGCTAAGTATAACCATAAGTGCAGTCATGAGCTTACCTCCTCAACCTGAACCGCTCGAATACATGGACTTTTTCAGAGCATCCATAGATTCAACGTTCACACGATAGAGTAACAGTGCCCCGGCTGCAAATAGCAAAATAATAACCAGAATAGATAGCCTTGCACTTCCATACAACATACTGGCCGCTCCCATCATCAATGGCCCCAGCACTGCAGCAAACTTGCCAAGCATATTGTAAAAGCCAAAAAACTCAGCCGACTGTTCTATCGGTATCAGCCTTGCATAAAGGGAGCGGGAGAGTGCCTGTATTCCACCCATAACCAGGCCGATAGCTGCCGCCAACAGATAAAAATCACGACTGGTCTCCATACCGGCAGCCCAGATACAGATGCCAATATAGGCTGCAATGCAGACCATAATGCTGTTTTTGGCACTCCAGGTTTCAGCAATTCTCCCCCAGGCTAGAGCTGCCGGGAATGCAACAAACTGGGTCAGCAGAAGTGATCTGATAAGTACATCTGACCTGAACCCGAGCGAGAGACCATAATCAACGGCCATCCGGATAATGGTCCCGACACCATCAATATAGAGGAAGTAGGCTGCCAGAAAGAGAAAAACTACCCTGAGCCGACGAATATGCCGGAATGTCTCGACAAACTGTCTCCAACCGGCAGCAGCACTCTCCCCCCACATGAGATGCTCCCCTTCACCCCTCTCATGAACAGTCAAAATCAGAGGCAGTGTGAACACGCCCCACCAGAGTGGTACAAGAAGAAAAGAGAGCCGCACAGCCTCACTTTTATCTACAAGACCAAACCATTCAGGATTTACAGTCATCACAACGCAGGCCGTAAACATCAGGCCACCACCTATATAACCCAGTGCATAACCGAGTGATGATACCCGGTCCAGATGCTTCTCTTCGGCTACATCAACCATCAGGGCATCGTAAAAAACATTACTCCCGGCAAAGCCGATGGCACCGAAAATGTAGAGCATCATCGCCATTAACCATGCACCCTGTGCCACAAGAAAGAGTGCGGCCGTCATCAGTATGCCCAGAATGGTAAAGGTAAGAAGCATCCGTTTTTTCAGGCTCCCCTGATCCGCTATCGCTCCTAGAACCGGTGCCATAACAGCAACAAGCAGGCCGGCTACTGCATTGGCAACACCAAGCCAGAAGGTGCTCTCATTAACACTCAACTCTGAAGCCCAGAACTGCTTAAAAAAGATGGGGAAAAAACCAGCCATGACCGTGGTTGAGTAGGCTGAATTGGCCCAGTCATACATCGCCCAGCCATAGACAGATTTTCTGTCAGAATATTTCATCTGCATAAGTTAGAGGATAACAGATCTGATTTCGAGAGGGTGGATTTCAGCAACACCGCCCTGGGGTGAAGGGGCATTGATAACCCTTGGAAATCCCCGACGGGGGAGCCCCGAATCATGCTCCGAGGCCGTACTTACAGCTCTATTTCCAACCCTTCATAGGCTAGGAAACACTCTGCATCACCGGCATGCCGGGTATTACGGGAAAGCGCTTCAGCAAACACAGCCTCAAGCGCATTGTCACTTCGGGTCGGCTCATGATGCGTACAATAGAGTGACTTTGCCTTTGCCTCTTTCGCCATCTGAATGGAGGTATCGAAGGTTCCATGCCCCCAGCCAATCTTCTGCATGTACTCTTCCGGTGTATATGAGGTGTCTGCAATCAGCACATCCACCCCGCTGATAGCACCCATGATTGCCCTGTTTTTCCGGGCACTGCTCTCCCTGCACCTGGCATGCTCTTCGGACTTTTCCTGCATATAGCTGTTACACAACGGTTCGTGGTCACCAGTAAAAAAGAGGGATTTTCCATTGCAGTCGATCCGGTATCCGAAGTTGACTACCGGGTGATTCATCGTCACAGGGGTTACAACAGCATCACCAACCGTGACCTTCTCTCCCTCTTCCAGAGAGAAATATTCAATGTCAGCCTTAAGCTCAGCCTCACGAATCGGGAAAAACTGATGCTGAAGCTGTGCACTCAGAATCTCTGAAATACCTTTTTTCGACACTGGATCAGTCGCACCATGAATTTTTACCCTGCTGCCCGGCACAAAAAGTGGGATAAAAAATGGCAGACCCTGAATATGGTCCCAGTGGGTATGTGTATTAAAAATATTGGCAACCAGAGGAAATTCTGAGAACAGCGACTGCGATAGTGGAAAGATTCCTGTGCCCGCATCGAGAATGATCAACTCACCTGAATCTGTACGCACTTCAATGCATGTGGTGTTGCCACCATATTTAACGGTTGCTGGCCCGGGAGAAGGGATGGAGCCACGTACTCCCCAAAATTTGATCTTCATGTGGGAAGCATATCACACAAAAATGAAAGTTCCCGTTTTCAAACAAATTGGTTTGACGCTACATGCAGGCATGGCATGCTCTAGTTTATGCACAGGGAAGCAGAAAATCCGGAACACTGGCTAACAGATCATGGCGATTATCTTTACCGATATGCCATGTCCCGGCTTCATCACGAAGAGCAGGCCAGCGACATGGTACAGGAGACACTTTTAGCAGCCTGGAAAGGTTGGGAGAAGTTTGCCGGAAAATCTTCTGTCCGCACATGGCTGGTTGGTATTCTCAAACACAAAATCATTGACCATATTCGTAAAGAGATCAGGAACAGGAAACTCTCCGAAGCTGTCGAATCAGACCCAACCTCTTCACTCTTTAATGCCGATGGCAGCTGGATAGAGGCGCCAAGAAACTGGAAAGAGAATCCACAGGAGCTATGTGAAAACGGGCAGTTTCAGCAAGCACTTCAGAGCTGCATTAACAAGCTTCCGGAAAAACAGCAGATTGTTTTCAGAATGCGTGAACTGACAGGTGAAGAGAGTG
>JAJRVG010000049.1 GCA_021545595.1 Zetaproteobacteria bacterium
TGATGGTGCCGGAGACCCCAGACGCGGAGGGTCGATCGCATGGGCCTGAGCCGTGTCCATATCGCCCTCGGAGGCAATCTTGGCGATGTGAAACAGACATTCATTCAGGTACGCAGCGAGTTGAACGCGCTGGCTGAAGTCAAACTGCTCAAAAGTTCAAAGCTCTACCAGACCCCACCAGTCGGCCCGGCCGGACAACCCGACTACCTCAATGCTGTGATTGAGATAGAGACCTCCACCAAGCCTGACACCCTGCTAACCCTTCTACACCGGATTGAAGATGCTCACGGACGCACAAGAGCAGCGCGATGGGCAGCCAGAACACTCGATCTCGATATCCTCACCTATGGAGATATTCAGATTGATAGCGAGGCACTGACCATTCCACATCTGATGATCGGCGAGCGCATGTTTGTACTTTGCCCTCTATGCGATGTCGATCCAAACTGGCAACATCCGCTGCTGAAGGTCACAGCAACACAGATGAGGAATCAGCTGATCGCAAAGGGCGTGCCGCTGTTGCCTGAGGGAGAGAGATGGTAGGACGTCCGGCAAAAAGATGCAGTTAGAGCAGCCACTGGAGCGATGCCATATCGCCGTAGAAGGCGCTATCGGAGTCGGTAAAAGTACAGTCGCCCAAAAACTGGCCGACAGGCTCGCCTCCTCCACCCTGCTGGAGAGCATCGATGACAACCCCTTTGTTGAGCTCTTCTACCAGAATCCATCACGTCACGCCCTTGCTGTTCAGCTCTCCTTTCTCTTTTCACGCCTGAAACAGTGGCAAAGCATCCATCAGCAGGAGCTCTTCTCCCAGGGGCTGATCAGTGACTATCTCTTCGCCAAAGACCGACTCTTTGCCAGTATTAACCTGACCGATGAGGAGTTCACCCTCTACGAGCAGGTGGCACATCTCGTCTCGGTGGATATTCCAAAGCCTGACCTGGTCATCTACCTGCAATCGGATCATGGCATCATCATGGAGCGGATTCGTAACCGGAACAGAAGCACGGAACGCGGTCTGACCCCGGACTACCTGAAACAGGTGATGGCTGCCTACGATAATTTATTCTTCCACTATCAGGAGACCCCGCTGCTGATCGTACAGACCGACAAACTCAACTTTGCTGAAAATGACGCGGATATGGATGCCCTGATTGATCGTGTCCGCAACATGCGCTCCAGCACAGAGTTCTGGGCGGATCACACCGGATAACTGGATTTTGACCAAATGACTGCTTCCAGTGCTCATTCAAAGTCTGATTTGTGATAGGCTATTTATCATGATCTCTCATACTTTTCAAATGATTGGCTGATATTTGGGCCGACTTTGATCCAACCCAATAGCCATTAAAATACGCACCTAGTACGGTAATAATAAGAGCAAAATATGACAATGCAGTCCGCCAGTAGAAGCCATCCATACTGGGGTATAAACCAGTGTTCATTGGAACCGCGTATAAATAAGCTATAATTGCCAAAATTGACCATGGCAATGTGGCACAAAACACAATTGCGGCTGCAATTAGAAACAGATCATTCATTGCTTCGGAAACCAACGGGATAGAAAATAAAATAAGGGCTGATGGAGCACTAAAAAGTAATCCTGTGATATGCGCAGCTTTCTTAACGCTCTTCTTGATAAAAACATCTTGATTGGTACTGCCTTAATTGGAAACGCAGTTTTTGCAGAATAACTCATCCATAGGTTTTGGCTGGCCGCATTTTTCACATTTTTCATACAACTTCATAAGCGTTGCCCATTTTCAAAACAATTAAAGATCGTCTGTGATCTATGCATCATTCCTCCCCCTTGATAAGGCACTATAGCCTAAAACCTTCAAACATGTGGATGACTACTTCCAGCAGACATTCAAATTTCATTGTCTTGAGTAAATCCTGCTCCCCCACTAGGATTCAAAAATCCTGAAAGACGGTACCTCAATCTGTTAACAAACAGACGGACCGAAGCGGAAAGGAAGATATGAACAAAAGAATCACCGCAGCCACGCTTGCAAAAGCCAAGGCTGCAAATCAAAAATCTGTCTGGCTGACCGCCTACGACACCACTTCGGCAACGTTGGCTGAAGCTGCCGGTGTTGATGTGCTGCTGGTCGGCGATTCCCTCGGCATGGTGGCACTGGGCTTTGACTCCACCATCCCCGTTACCCTTGATCAGATGATTCATCACACCGCTGCCGTGGTTCGCGGCGCAGGTAGTTCTGACAGCCATAGAGCGTGGGTGGTCTGCGACCTTCCTTTTGGCACTTATCAGCAATCTCCTGAACAGGCATTTGAGACTTCAGCTCGCGTGCTTCAGGAAACCGGCTGTGACGCTGTAAAACTTGAAGGCGGCCTGCCCATGGCTGAGACCATCCGCTTTCTCTCTGATCGCGGCATTGCCGTGGTGGCACACATCGGTCTTACTCCGCAGTCGGTGAAGAAATTCGGCAGCTACAGGCCTCGTGGTAACAATCCTGAGGAGTACAAGGCCATTCTGGCTGATGCCGGTGCAGTGGCTGATGCCGGGGCCGTGGCACTGGTGCTTGAATCTGTCCCTGCCGAACTTGCTGAAAAGATTACCGCGACTGTCTCTATTCCTACAGTAGGTATCGGTGCAGGCAGAGGCTGCGACAGTCAGGTGCTGGTCTGGCATGATCTGCTGGGCCTCTCCGAGAAAAACCCACCCTTTGCTCCGGCCTACACCAACCTGCGGGAACAAATTACCACTGCTATCGCTGCATGGTCCGATGATGTGCGCCATGGGAAGTTTCCTGAAACATGAGCCTTGGCAACTCTTTCTCCCCGCTTGTAGCTGCGCCGAAGCAGATGCGAATCAAGATGGATAAGCACAAAATTCGTGTTTTATTTTGCGCCCATCTTGATGCAATTGCTGAGGAAGTTCGCAGATACCTTGCGGGTGCCTTTCTTTGCTTCTTTCTTGGGCAAGCAAGAAAGAAGAGAAACCGTCTCTTTTCGGCTGTTTCAATATGAACATCGTAACCACACCCACAGAGCTTCGGCGTCAGCTTGCCCCAATGAGGGGGCAGGAGCGTATCGCCTTTGTACCCACCATGGGCGGTCTGCATGAAGGGCACTTAAGCCTGATCCGCAAGGCCAAAAGGCTTGCCGACATCGTGGTTGTCAGTATTTATGTGAACCCGATGCAGTTTGGCCCGAATGAGGATTTTGATGCCTACCCGCGCACCTTCGAGAAGGACTGCGAACTTTGTGAAAAAGAGGGTGTGGAGATCATCTTCCACCCGGAAAACCTCTATCCTGCCGATGGCATCAAGGTGTCGTTGAGAGTGAATGAACTGGACAACCACCTGTGTGGTGCTGCCCGCCCGGGCCATTTTGATGGCGTGGTGACGGTGGTGAATATGCTCTTCAACATTGTCCAACCTGATATCGCCATTTTCGGCGAGAAGGATTATCAGCAATTCGCTATTATCAGTCGTATGGGAACTGACCTGCAGATGAATGTTGAAATTATTGCTGCTGAAACGCTAAGAGAGGCCGATGGCGTGGCCATGAGTAGCCGTAATCGGTATTTGAGCAGAGATGATCGTAACAGGGCTCCTCACCTGTATGAAACACTGCAATCAATGAAGACTCTGTTTGAGCAGGGTGAAATGGATGCCGACAGACTGATTAGTCTGGGCAGAGCGAAACTATCCGATGTAGAGATCGACCCTGAGTACCTGAAAATTTGTGATGCACAAAATCTGAAGTCCATTGACCGGTTGGATGATGGCCCTGCCCGCATCTTTATTGCCGCAA
>JAJRVG010000050.1 GCA_021545595.1 Zetaproteobacteria bacterium
ACCGCCAGCTGCCCGGCATTCACAATGCCCATATCCATGCCCTGTTTGATGGCGTGGTAGAGGAATACGGAGTGGATGGCTTCACGCACCGGATTATTGCCACGAAACGAGAATGATACGTTGGAGACGCCGCCGGAAACCATGGCATGTGGCAGGTTCTGCTTGATCCAGCCGGTTGCTTCGATGAAATCGACGGCATAGTTGTTGTGCTCTTCAATGCCTGTGGCTACAGCAAAGATGTTCGGATCAAAGATGATATCTTCAGGCGGGTATCCACATGTTTCAGTCAGAACCTTGTAGGAGCGTTCACAAATCTCAATTTTGCGCTGATAACTGTCAGCCTGGCCCTTCTCATCAAAGGCCATCACCACGACTGCTGCACCATACTTGTGCAGCAGCTTTGCATGGTGAACAAATGCCTCTTCACCCTCTTTCAGAGAAATGGAGTTGACCACGCCTTTGCCCTGAATGCATTTAAGGCCCGCTTCAATGATGTTCCACTTGGAGGAGTCAATCATCACAGGTATTTTGGAGATATCCGGCTCCGATGCGATCAGGTTGAGGAAGGTAACCATCGCCTTCTCACCATCAAGCATCGCTTCATCCATGTTGATGTCGATGATCTGGGCACCATTCTCCACCTGTTCACGGCAGACATTCAGGGCAGTGTCATAATCACCCTCAAGAATCAACCGTTTAAACATGGCTGAACCGGTGACATTGGCTCGTTCACCCACGTTCACGAAGAGGGAGTCCCTGCCAATATGAAGTGGCTCCAGCCCTGACAGGCGACACTGAACGCCACGTGCAGACATTGGACGAGGAGCGATGCCATCGACAGCTCTGGCCATGGCCCGAATGTGATCAGGGCCTGTGCCGCAGCAGCCGCCGATAATGTTCAGAAAACCGGACTCGGCCCACTCTTTTATCTCAGTTGCCATCACCTCCGGTGTCTCATCATAGCCACCAAAGGCATTGGGCAGCCCGGCATTGGGATGGGCATTTATACCGCAGGAAACAGTCTCAGAAAGTTCTTCAATATATTGACGTAACTCCCCGGCGCCTAAGGCACAATTGAGTCCAATGCTGATCGGATTGGCATGAGCCAGTGAGTTGTAGAAGGCAGTTGCAGTCTGCCCCGAAAGCGTACGCCCCGAGGCATCGGTGATGGTGCCGGAGATCATGATGGGTAGTTCAGAGCCCGCCTCTTCAAAGCTCTCTTTGACGGCAAACACCGCAGCCTTGGCATTAAGTGTGTCGAAGACCGTCTCAATCAGGATAATGTCCGCACCACCATCTATCAGGCCACGGGTCGCATCTTTGTAGGTGGCAACCAGTTCATCAAACGTGATCTTGCGGAATCCAGGATCGTTTACATCGGGAGAGATGGAGCAGGTGCGGGATGTGGGGCCAAGCACACCGGCAACAAAACGAGGCTTGTTATCCGTGGCCGCTGCGGCACTTGTACGTCCATGTGCGTCGCACGCTTCACGCGCCAGCTTCGCACCGGCCACATTCAGCTCATAAACCAGCTCTTCCATGCCATAATCGGCCATTGATACCGAGTTTGCATTGAAGGTGTTGGTCTCGAGGATGTCTGCACCTGCATCCAGGTAGGCTTTGTGAATATCCCGGATGATCTCCGGCTGAGTCAGACTCAGCAGATCGTTGTTACCCTTCAGTTCACTGCTCCAATCGGCGAAGCGACCACCACGATAATCGGCCTCTTCCAGCTTGTAACTCTGGATCATGGTACCCATCGCACCATCTAGAAGGAGGATACGTCTGGAAAGCTGATTTTGCAGCAGAGAGGTCGACGCTATTGATGTAAGAGGTGTTGGCATGGAGAACCCTTTCGAAACAAATTATCCGAAAACTACCATTCATGCCATTCGATTCCAATCAGCTCAACCATTCCGGGAAGAGGCTGGATGGGATTGCTGCTCAGGCTCCATTGTGGTCTACTACTGCTTATGAGTGCCACGCAGACCTGCTCAGTCCTGTTGCTGGAAGATGAAAAGCCGACACGAGATCATCTCGCTTCGGTGATAGACGGTTGTCCCGGCCTGACGCTTTATGGTGAGGCTGGTAGTTGTAGTGATGCGCGCTCCGTGCTTAAAGGCGGGGCTCCCGATGTGCTGTTGGCGGATCTGGGGCTACCTGATGGCAGTGGTATCGATATTATTCGTGAGGCGCGGGAGCTCTATCCGGAGATGGAGGTGATGGTTCTCACCGTCTTTGAAGATGAGGAGAACGTGGTGGCTGCTCTGGAGGCCGGTGCAACAGGCTATCTTCTCAAGGATCAGTCATCCGATGAGCTGGGTGACACCATTCTTGCATTGATGCGTGGTGAGTCGGCAATCAGCCCGAAGGTTGCCCGCTTTCTTCTGAAACGTTTCGCTACTCCTGTTCCCGATACCGAGGGACAGAAAACACGCCGGCAGTGTGTGGCTGAAGATGAACTGACCCGACGGGAAGGTGAAGTGTTGAGCCTGATTGCCAAGGGGTACAGCTATAATGAAATTGCTGGCTTACTGGAGCTCTCTCGCAATACTGTTCGCTCACATATCCGTAACATCTACCGTAAACTTGCCGTGAAATCCCGTTCTGAAGCAGTGTTTGAGGCAGCACAACTTGGCCTGATCAGTTTCGAGGAGCATATTTAATAGCATCCTGATATAGCATATTTATGCTATATCCTTTTTTATCTATGGGTAGATAGTTCGCTCTATGAAAGGAGAAAAAGAACCTACTGATAACATCTGGATAACCATTCTGCTTATTACTGCACTGTTGATGGCAGCGGTTACCTATCTGGTGAACAGCTGATGACAAAAGGTGAACCTCTTTTCGGGCTCTGTGCAAAATTAGTGCCGCATCCAGAGCATTAGGGGAAGAGACCTTTGTTTCAAGATTGTCTTTTCTTGTGAGCCAAAATTTGGTCTGCAGACTCTATAGAAGATAAGACTGTCTCCTAACCCTAAGTGAAAAGACTCAATGTTAACTTTTCTTTTTTGGTGTTGCCTTTTTCTTCTTTGGTTGGGGCTGAGGGATCCTAAAGGGTATTGTGATTTCAGGTATTCCAACTCTGGCACAAGTTGATTGAACGTATTCCCTCCAATATGGCCAAACATGATGGTGTACATTTGTGTTTAGAAACTCACTCATGCCATCTTCATTAAAGTCATCTGGATTAATTAGTTGGTATTCAGCTTCAAACACAGCCGAAATCTCCATTTTTACATGGCCATCTTCATCTTCTTTGATATTAGGATCGACCAATCGAACTCCAGTCTCAAGCTTGAAGAGCATAACCCCTTCTTTGTTACTTTCATCAAGCAAGGCCTTGTATTCGCTGCCAGGGCCTCCTCTGAATTGAATTTCGAGCTCTCCCTCTTCGCAAGTATGACGATTAAAGTCCTCTTGGGTTAAAATGTCTGAATGTCTCAAAAATATTCCGATAGGAATAAGATTTTTAGCAGTCTTAATTAACAACGAGTCCACCATATTAGTTCGCATACCAACCGTTTTCTTTTGGTTTCTTTCTTTGTGAGCTAACGTGTTTTGAAAATCTAGCCTGTCTAATTAGTTTTCCTTTTTCAATTCCTACTATTTTTTCAGAGTAATCAAAAGAAGAGGGCTGGGTGATTTTCGATGGGAAAACCACTTGCTTGTAGATTGGCATGAGTTCATCACTCATCCCTTTAATTTTAACTAGGTTCCAATAAGAGTTTTCATCTGTATCGACCAATCTGAGAAGCCCATCCATTGCTTCGGATTGAGCAACATCGTTATTCTCATATTTATTGAATGCAACAGGGCCACCACCGAAGAGTTTTCCTGCCAATGGTTGGGTGAGGTTAAATTTCTTTCGGATTCTTTTTATTTCGTAATTTGGTAGTAGTCCATCAGCTGAACGCTTAAATGTAAGAATAGCCCTTCGGTTAAACTTCATTTCAGAGCTTCCAGCAGATTCTGCTCCACATGTATCACATACACAATGAGCCATAGGCGCAGAGCCAGTTGTTCCTTTGTGTTCAGTTGCTACATCCTCGATAACAACAGAAAGAGTTCCTTCATCACAAATTGGACAAATTCTTTTTTTCACTTATTGACTCCAGTCATAAAGATAGGTGACAGGATACTACGATTACCACATCACCATTTTTTTTAAGTGCAAACTTCAAAAAATATTCGATCTCATTAGTGCTAAATGTTTTTTCATTGTATTCATGCCTCTTAAGTACGTATGCATCACATGCAGCATAATTTGTGCCATTACCACCGCAGCAACACCATTCTGAATACTTATAGTCACTTGAACTTAACTGGTTAAGTAGCCGTGAAACACCATCATTATCAAATCCAAGGTTTCTTGTGTCTTTAATACATTTGGGTGTTGCCAAATATATTTTATTGCCTTTAACCTTTATATTATCAAGAGAATATAAAGGGCCTCCAATAATTTTTCCCCGCCCCTGATCTTCCGGTGGGGTCGCATCATATGCGGAAATATTTTTAAAAGCTACCATTATGGTAATAAATCTCCAGATGAAAATCAAGTTTGAGTCTTTTCCAATATGAAGTGAGTCTGAAATCGTCATTTGTTCTGTTCATCATAGGGGATGCTTATCCAGATGAACGAAAGGAAGATAAAGACGGTTGCAGATATTGCAGTATTGCTGGCTGGAACAGATCAGGCCGAG
>JAJRVG010000051.1 GCA_021545595.1 Zetaproteobacteria bacterium
AGTATAATGGAATACCCAGGCAGCACTTTGAATTATTCTTGAAGGAGTGCGAGTGGAGGTTTAATCTGGGTTCTTCAAAAGAGCAGTTAAATGACCTCAAAAAGTTGCTCAAACAATTTTATTAGGTGTCAGCCCCAAAATTTATAATGAAAAGTCCCCATTAGGAGTGAGCTGGTATCAGCCAGAGCCACGTGTTTCACTAGAACTTATTGCTAAGACCGAATGCTCAAAAGATTCGGCCATTATTGACGTTGGTGGAGGAGCGTCTGTGCTTGTTGATCGCCTTTTAGAAGGCGGCTACCAGCATCTGGCAGTGCTCGATATATCTTCCAGTGCGATGGTCTATGCTAAGAATCGCATTGGGGTAAAGGCACCAGATGTTGAGTGGTTTGAGGCTGATGTAACAACATTTTCTCCTCCTCATCAGTTTGACGTGTGGCATGATAGAGCAGTTTTTCACTTTCTTACCAACGCCACTGATAGAAATAAGTACCTGAGAGCGTTGAGACATACCTTACGCCCCGGCGGCCATCTTATAATTGCCACATTTGCTTTGGGGGGACCACAAAAATGTAGCGGCCTTGATATCGTTCAATATGACTCAGGAAGTATCTCCAAAGAACTCGGAAATGGATTTTCGTTAGTCGAGGAGTGCCATGAGACACATATGACTCCTGCTCATAAGGAACAGATGTTTACCTATTTCCGATTTATTAAATTGAATTAGTGCTTGCCGAACATCCATTTTTGGTCGAATGCAAACATTTGAAGAGATCAGATCAGCTCTTCAATAATATAACCTTCAAGATTGTCCATATCGGCATTGGCTTCACTGATCACACGGCCCTGCATCGACACCCCTGCCCTGTGGACACTCTCCGGGTCACCTGAGACCAGCGGATGCCACTGCTTCAGTTTTTTACCTTCAAACAACAGGCGATAAGCACAGCGCTCGGGCAGCCACTGATACTCCCGGTTGGTGAATTTACGGATATCAGCGCACTCCGGCACGGTCTCAAAACGTTTTTCGTAGGAGCTGCAGCGGCATGTTCCGGCATCAAACAGGGCACAGGCAACATTGGTGAAAAACATCTCATCGCTATCCTCATCCTGAAACTTGTAGAGGCAGCAGCGGCCACAGCCATCACAGAGTGACTCCCACTCTGCATCTGTCATCTCAGATAACGATTTCATTTCCCAGAACGGTTTACTCACCAGTTAACCTCCCGTCATACCCGGCTTGACCGGGTATCCAGAAAATCTCTGCAAAACCGATTGACGGATACCGGATCAAGTCCGGCATGACGTATGTTAGTACGGGCCTGATAGCAACAATTCACGCGGCCAGCTCCGCCTGTTTGGTCTCCAGTTCATCCCACCGTTCGTAGCAGCTGGCAAGTTCAGCCTCAAGCCCTGTAAGACGCTTCTGATCTTTACGGAAAGCATCGCCATCACGGGTGAAATAGTCAGGGTCACAAAAGCGCACTTCGATCGCCCTCTTCTCACCCTCCAGCAATTCAATCCGTGCAGGCAACTCATCAAGTTCACGCTGCTCTTTATAGGAGAGTTTTGCCGGTCTTCGTGCAGGCCTCTGGTTAACCGGCTGCTTTTTTTTCAGCTCATCACCCACAGGTTTCTGCTTTGATTTCCAGAGTGCATAGTCACTGTATCCACCTTCAATGGGAATCACGCACCCATCCCCTTCAAAAGCCAGCACGCGGGAGATGACCCTGTCCATAAAGGCACGGTCATGACTGACCAGAAGTACCGTTCCATCATACTTGGCTAGGGCTTGTTCAAGCACGGTCAGCGTACCGATATCAAGATCATTGGTCGGCTCATCGAGCACCAGCAGATTGGCCGGCTCCAGCAGTAGTCTGGCCAGCATCAATCGCCCCCGCTCACCACCGGAGAGTGCCGAGACACGTGAGTGCAACCGCTCGGTATCAAAAAGGAAATCCTGAAGGTAGCTGGCTATATGGCGTGGCTCAACACCTGCAATATGGACATAGTTGCCGCCCTGCGGAAGCAGTACATCTCTGATCTTCATCTCCGGATCAAGCTCCCGCATCTGGGTAAGGAAGCCGGGGGCTAGGCGCACCCCGTGGCGAACACGGCCATGCTGCGGTTTCAACTCACCGAGCAGAATTTTTAACAGTGTTGTTTTACCGATACCATTGGGGCCGATAAGTCCAATTCTATCTCCCGCCATAATCTTAAGATTCAGGTTTCTGGTGATCACCGCCTCATCGAAACTGTGTGACAGCTCTACCGCCTCAATCAGCATCTTGCCCGGTTTGATGCCGCTGGCGACACATAGCTCCACATCGCCACCCCGCAGCCGTCGCGCCTCACGCTGTTTGCGCAGCGTTTCAAGATTCCGGACACGACCCTCATTACGTCTCCTGCGAGCCGGAATACCTCGACGAATCCAGCGCTCTTCATCAGCCAGCAGTTTGTCAAATTTCCTGTGCTGCCGCTTCTCGTCTGCCAGCTGTTCTGCTTTCTTCTCAAGATATTCAGCATAAGAACAGGGGAAACAGGTAAGCTTGCCACGATCCAGCTCCACCACCTCCTCTGCAACCGCATCGAGAAAGTAGCGGTCATGGGTGATAAACATGACAGCACCGGCAAAGTCAGCCACAAAATCCTCCAGCCACTCAATAGATACGATATCGAGGTGGTTGGTCGGTTCATCCAGCAGCAGAAGATCCGGCTCTGCCACTACGGCACGGGCCAGTGCCACGCGCCTGAGCCAGCCACCGGAAAGTTCGCCCACATCACGGTGGGCATCCAGCTTAAGCCGGGAGATGGCCGATTCAATACGGGATTTATACTGCCAGCCACCGCTTCGTTCCAGCTCGCCCTGCATATGCGCCAGACGTTTCATGGCAGCCTCCGAGGCATCACTTTCCAGCGCCATCAACGCCTCATCATAGGCGTTAAGTGAGTCTGCCACCTCACCCAAACCCTCTGATACGATAGAAAAAACAGTATGGCCAGCTTCAAAATGGGGAGCCTGCGGCAGGTAGGTGACCCGTACACCGCTACGACAATTGACTGCTCCATCATCAGGCTCAATTGAGCCAGTAATGATCTTCAACAGTGTCGATTTACCTTCACCATTACGGCCGATCAGGCCAATACGGGATTGGCGTAAAATACGCAGTGAAATATTTTCCAGCAATACCTGCGGACCATAGGCCTTGGAGAGTTCATGCAGTGTAACAATTGGCATCGCTGCACTATAGCGGTCTCACCCGGCTATTTCAGGTATAATCATAAATAGCGATCAGTGCTGGAATCATTACATATCCAAGCTAAACTCAGGCTGATGCCACTGGTTTTTCATATATTTCCCAAGTTTGCAGCAGTTTTAACTGTTGCCCTTGGCATATTTTTCCAGATCAACATCGCCCTCTCGGCACCTCAGGCATCTCCAATAAAGATCACCTATGACAATAAGGTGATCTACTGCAGTGTTGATCGGGTTGATATCTCCGACCGGGCAATCCTTGCCCTGAATCAGGGAACACCAGTCACCTTCGTCTGGAACATCACCATTGAAGAGGTGAATGACTACTGGCTCAACAGTAGTGTTGGTAATGTTACGATAGCCCTTCAGGCAATTCCCGACCTGATCTCAAAAAGCCTGATTATTTCTGATGCCAAAAATGGTATCTCCCGAAGAGTTGACACCATTGATGATGCCACTGAATTTCTCTCCAGGCTTGATCATTTTCCTATACTTGACCGAAGCCTTCTCAGGCCAGGTGTGAGATACAGTGTTCAGGTTCGATTCCATATTCAGGAGGGGCAGTTCAGTGATGCATGGTGGTCTGAACCCCTGACTATCAACACAACAGTCGCAGAAGAAGAGATCAGACTGCCATGAGCAGATTCATGCGTACACTTCCACTCCTGATGTCGATCATGCTATGGCTCGTCATCTTTGCTCTCTGGCCGGATCAGAGGCTCTCTGAAACATCAGTCATCGTCTGGATCAATATCACTCTGCTGATCATCCTCTCTGCTGCACTGCTGAACTATGGTATCCGACTGCTGCGGGAACAGGAAGAGCGACGCGCCGGCTCCCGAATTCGTGCCAAACTGGTGATTGCACTGGTTAGCATGCTATTGATTCCAACATCTATTCTCCTGGTCTCTGCTAACCAGATGGTTGAGAAGGGCATGGATGTCTGGTTCGATGTGCGGGTAGACACGCTGCTTGATCGGGCACTCAATCTGGCTCAGGGATTCTATGCCCGTATTGACAGTGATTTGAAAAAGGGGCTGGTCACCAGCATGCATGATACCGAGCTGCTCAGCTATGTGGCGACACTGCCTCTCAGCTACAGGCTACTGAATGCGCGTATGGCTACCATGATGCACCACGAGGGGTGGCAAAGTATCCAGATATTCGATCTCAATGAGCGTCTGATTGCCTATGTTCAATCTGAGGGCCTGTCCGGGCCTGAGTCAAAGGCCCTTGAGGAAGAGGCGAAATCAGCCCTGACCCTGGGTTTGGTATCAACCAAGCTAATCACACGTAACAATGAGGAGATTGCGGTCGGTTATGCCCCTCTTCGTATCCAGCAGAATATTGTTGGTGTTCTTCGTGCCCAGATTGCATTGCCGGCAGACGTTGTTAAAAACGCCCGTGCTGTTGAGGCGGACTACCGAACTTACCGTAAGCTGGAGCGCAACCGCCAATCGATCCGCAGCACATTCACCCATGCCATGCTCATTGCCACCCTTATTGTAATTCTTGCGGCAGGCATTGTGGCGGTCGGATTTGCAAGGCGTCTTACATCGCCAATTGGAGACCTGGCAAAGGCACTGGAACGTGTGACCGAGGGAGATCTGACAGTATCAATTCCGTCGGCTCCCAAAGATGAGCTGGGCTCACTGGTTAACTCCTTTAACCGTATGACACTACGTCTGAAACAGAACGTTGAGGCGCTGGAGCAGACTCAAAAGGAGTTGACCGGAGCGCTGGACAGTAGCAGGCAACGGCAATATGTACTGGAGACGCTGCTGGCCAACCTGCAGACCGGCGTACTGCTGATTGATGCGGCCGGAAATATCCGATTGCTGAATCAGTCAATGCGCGAGCTGCTCGACCTCTCAGTCGAGTGGGTGCCAGGCCGTCCCATCTCACCACTC
>JAJRVG010000052.1 GCA_021545595.1 Zetaproteobacteria bacterium
ACACAGGTGATAATGCAATACGTACTGTCAGCGCATACAAACAACTCATATCAGACGGTGCGGACTGGATCATCGGGCCACTGCTGACTGAGCACACCGAAGCGCTTTTACCTTATCTTGAAGCAGATGTTCCTGTTATCACTCTGGCAAACCAGTCTGAAGTTGCCAAAAATTCACCCAGGCTCTTTATCCATACACTTGCCAGAGAGGTTCAGGCCTCCTACATGGCCAATTTCGCATGGCAGCAGGAAGCCCGTAGGGTTGTCGTTCTGCAGGGCAATTCGTTAAGTGAAGCGCAGGAGGCCGATGCCTTTATTGAGACCTTTGAAAATCTCGGTGGTGAGGGTGTCGAACAGCTCATGCTGGAAGTGAGCAGTGATAATCCTGATAGCCGCCCCGACCTGCAGGCATTGCGTGAACGAAGCGATGATGAAGAACTGCTCGCAGAACTTGATGAAGATCTTGCTCTTCTATCGGCTGAAACTGAACTGGAAATTCGTATGCCGATCAATTTTGATGCCGTCTATCTGGCCATGCCCGGCAAACATGTTGCTTCACTTGCCGGACAACTGGCCTATGTTGATATTTCCGGCATCCCTCTTTACGGCAGTAACCGCTGGCAGGACAGCCATCTTCTGGATGACCGTGGACGTTATCTCTCCAGATCACGCTTCTCCAATATTGGCTTCCCGGACAGTGATAGCAATACTGTTCGCCAGGTACTCCGCTCATACCGTGAGACATGGGGTGCAGGCAGGCCCGGCAAGCTCTTCGGCGTAGCGTACGACTCCGTACTGATTGCAGCCGTTCTGGGAAGCAGGTTTGGACTCACTGGCCAGGATGCACTCAATGGTCTGCAGGATAGTGAGGGGTTTCCGGGGCTGACAGGGCATGTCCACTTTGACAACGAGGGCATAGGCCGCAAAGAGTTTGAGGTATTCACCATCAAACGTGGCAAACTGACCCCTGCAGGATAAATATCCCTCCCTCCCGAATAGCCACCTCCGGTCAAAAATGGATATCTATCCCTGATTCATTCGTATCTAAACAGAGAAACCTGCTCAGGTAGCAAGCTGCCTGAGTACGTACTGCAGAATGCCGCCATGCTGGTAGTACTCCACCTCTTTCGGCGTGTCGATACGTACATCCACAGTGAATGATTTCACTGAACCGTCTTCAGCCGTGGCGGTCACACTCAGTTCTTTTCCGGAACCATCACCAATGCCGGTGAAGTCATAGCTCTCCCGGCCTGACAGACCCAGTGACTCGGCAGACTCCCCCGCCTTGAACTGCAATGGGAGAATACCCATGCCGACCAGATTGGAACGATGGATACGTTCATAGCTCTCTGCAATCACAGCCCCGATACCCAGCAGAAGCGGGCCTTTGGCTGCCCAGTCACGTGATGAACCGGAACCATACTCCTTGCCCGCAAGGATGATGCTGGCAATCTCCTCATTCTTATACTTCACCGCAGCATCATAGATACTCATCTGTTCACCACCTGGTTGATGCCTGGTCACGCCACCCTCAGTGCCCGGTGCCAGGTGGTTACGCAGCCGGATGTTGGCAAATGTGCCGCGCATCATTACCTCATGGTTGCCACGGCGTGAGCCATAGGAGTTAAACGCTTTCGGCTCCACACCATGCTCACGCAGGTAGATACCTGCCGGAGAGTCAGCCTTGATCGCACCGGCCGGTGAGATGTGGTCTGTGGTCACAGAATTCCCCAGCAGTGCCAACACCCGTGCACCCTTGATATCAGACACCCTGCCTGGCTCTTTGCCCATACCTTCAAAATATGGTGGATGCTGAATGTAGGTGGAGGATGCATCCCACGCAAAACGATCACCGGTCGGTGCCTGTAGATTTTGCCAATTTTCATCACCGGCATAAACATTCCCATATGATGCCTTGAACTGATCAGCAGTTACGCATGAGGCCACAACATCAGCAATTTCTCTCTGGGTCGGCCAGATATCTTTCAGATAGACACTGTTTCCATCACGGTCCTGACCAATCGGATCACTGTAGAGATCAATATTCATCATGCCTGCAATCGCATATACCACAACTAATGGGGGACTCGCCAGATAGTTCATACGCACTTCAGCATGGACACGGCCTTCAAAGTTACGGTTGCCGGAGAGTACGGATGCTACTGCAAGATTACCCTCTGCAATGGCCGCTGATACTTCAGCAGGCAGGGGGCCGGAGTTGCCGATGCAAGTGGTGCAGCCATAACCGACCGTATTAAAGCCCAGCTCATTCAATGGGCCGGTCAGCCCGGCTTTATCAAGATATTCCGTCACGACCAGTGAGCCGGGGCCGAGTGATGTTTTCACCCAGGGTGCTGATTTCAGACCAAGCGCAGCAGCCTTCCTGGCCACCAGGCCAGCACCCAGCATCACAGATGGATTGGAGGTGTTGGTGCAGGAGGTAATGGCAGCAATAACAACCGCGCCATCCTCAATGGTCACTTCCTGACCGTTGATGGTTGTCTTGACCGGGTTGGTGGTAATGCCCGCCTCTTTTTTCACCAGTGCCACAGCCTCAAGATATTTTGCCCTGGACTCGGTCAGAGCAATGCGATCCTGTGGACGTTTGTGGCCTGCCAGAGAGGGTACGATAGTGGACATATCCAGCTCAACATATTCGCTGTAAACCGCCTCCGCGGAAGCTTCATCGCGCCCGGTTGTGCGGAAAAGGCCCTGTGCCCTGGCATAAGCTTCAACCAGCGCGATGTTCTCTTCCGGGCGATTGGAGAGGCGCAGATAGTTCAGTGTCTCATCATCAATCGGAAAGATACCACAGGTTGCACCGTATTCAGGTGCCATATTGGCGATGGTGGCACGATCTGCCAGCGGCAGGTTATCAAGGCCTTCGCCATAGAACTCAACAAATTTTCCAACCACGCCGTGACTGCGAAGTATCTCTACAACAGTCAGAACCAGATCGGTTGCAGTAGCACCTTCAGGCAATTCTCCAGTCAACTTAAAGCCAACCACCTTCGGCACCAGCATAGATACCGGCTGCCCCAGCATCACTGCCTCTGCCTCAATGCCACCCACGCCCCAGCCCAGTACGCCAAGGCCATTGATCATGGTGGTGTGGGAGTCGGTGCCTACCAGTGTATCGGGATAAGCAACGCCCTCATCATTCACAAACACGGTGCGCGCCAGAAATTCAAGATTTACCTGATGCACGATACCGGCACCGGGCGGTACTGCCTTGAAGGTTTCAAAAGCATTCTGACCCCATTTCAGAAAGTTGTAGCGTTCACGGTTACGCTGAAATTCAATTTCGGTATTTTTTGCAGCTGCATCGGTGCTACCAAAAATATCCACCTGTACGGAGTGATCGACAACCAGTTCAGCAGGAACCAGAGGCTCAATCTTTTTAGTCTCTCCACCCAACACAGCCATAGCATCGCGCATAGCGGCCAGATCAACCACTGCAGGCACACCGGTGAAATCCTGCATCAGCACCCGGGCAGGCATGTAGGCAATCTCATGATCTGGCTCAGCCTTCTCATCCCACGCTGCAACTCTGCTGATATCGGCTGCAGTGACATTGAGGCCATCTTCGCGACGAAGCAGGTTTTCGAGCAGTATTTTCATGCAAAACGGTAGCCGGGATACATCCCCTGCTGCGTCGAGCCTGTAGTAAGTATACTTCCTGCCTTTAACATCAAGCTCTCTGCGCGCATCAAAACTATTACTCACACCGATCTCCTTTGGTATCACCCGCCATGAAGCAGCAAACACTAGCGCTGGAGAATAAGTTTCTAAAGCACGTAGTTTTAGATAACAGAGAGCAGGTGATGGAGGTTCGTTTGAATCATAAACAGTTTCGCAAAGCTCCTGCCAAAGCTATATTGGCAGCATGAAGCCGGTACCAATGTCAGCGTCACTTACTCTGTTTGATGGCGTGGTCAAAAAAGAGGATCTTAATGGCTATGGCCTGATGCACGGAGGCAGGCTTTTGACGCTTTGTGATGAAGCAGGATATCTGGCTGCAAAAAAACATTGTGGCTGTGACTGTCTGACCCGTGCGGCACACCGGGTACGGTTTCACGCTGCCATGCATGAAGGAGACCTGTTCTCAATAACGACACAGGTTACCATGACAACCCGAACGACCATGTGGGTAAATTGTGTGATCAGTAGTCACACAAAACTCATCATGGATGCAGTGTTTGTCTATATTGCCATCAATAAGAGTTTTCAATCCGCCGGAATCCCCGAACTTTTTACTGAGACGGATGAGGAGCTGGAGAAAATGGAAGAGACAAAGCTCCTCTATTCGACTGTTATGGCTGCTGAAGGGGTAAAATAAAAAGGGCCCCGACTCTACAGCCGGGGCCTATTATCTGGCGCAAACACTAGGGAGGGGAGGAAG
>JAJRVG010000053.1 GCA_021545595.1 Zetaproteobacteria bacterium
AATTCAGCTCCCAGCTTCTCTTTCGCATCCTCCAGCAGTGCCAGTTTCTCTTCTGCTGCCTGCCGCTCCTTCTCAAGAGTGACATTCAGTGTTGCTTCATGAACCTTGCAGGCGCTGTTCTCTTCCCTCAGTGCATCCAGCCGTCGCTGCTGCCCCATGCGGCCAAGAAACCATCCTATGGCCAGTCCCGCCAGAGCAGCGGCGATAACCAGCATCAATATACCCCCGCTCACTTCCTAGACCTTCAGCAGCCCTGAAACAGACGCCAGCGCCTCTTTCAGCTTATCAGGCTCGCTACCACCAGCCATGGCCATATCAGGCTTGCCACCACCTCTGCCACCGCAGATGGTCGCCACTTCACGCACGATATTGCCTGCATGGTATCTATCGGTTAGATCTCTGGTGACACCGGCAATGAGCTGAACCTTCGGGCCGTTCTTCATACCGAAGACAATGACACCCGACTTGAGTTTACCCTTTGCCTTATCCATGAAATCACGGAAATCAGCCACACCGGATACTTCGGCGGTCAGTAACTTAATTCCATCAACATCAACAGCCGTGCCGATCAAATCATCAAGCATACCGGTGGACTGCCTGGCTTTGAGCGAAGTAAGTTCCTTCTCGGCCTCTTTCACCCTGGCCTGCAGGGTGGAGATCGCACCAGCTGCTTCAAACGGACGCACCTTCATCTGCCCTGCCACTTCACCGAGCTGCTCAACATCAGCTACAAAACTCTGGTAAGCCGCTTCTCCCGTTACCGCTTCGATACGACGAATACCGGCTGCAATACCTGCTTCGGAAACAATGCGGAACGGGCCGATATCACCGGTTCTTGCCACATGCGTGCCACCGCACAGTTCGGTAGAGAAACCGGCTGAGACCACACGCACTTCATCACCATACTTCTCACCGAACAGCGCCATCGCACCGGATGCAATCGCCTCATCCTGGGTCATCAGCCTGGTATCAACAGCATCATTGGCCCAGATGGCCACATTCACCTTCGCTTCGATCTGCGCCTTCTCTTCTACTGTTACCGGCTGATGATGGGAGAAATCAAAACGCAACCGTTCCGCATCTACCTGTGAGCCTGCCTGCTTCACATGCTCACCAAGCAGATCACGAAGAACCGCATGCATCAGATGCGTTGCAGTATGATTACGGCGAATGGAGTTGCGACGGCTGGCTTCGACTTCAAAATGAGCCGTACTATCGCTGACAATAGAGCCCTTGCTCACCCTGCCGATATGAACAAACAGATCGGAGAGCAGCTTTTTGGTGTCGCTGACAGTGAAAACAGCATCTCCAACTGTAATGATACCACTGTCACCTGCCTGGCCGCCTGACTCACCATAAAACGGTGTCTGGTTGGCAATCAGCCACCCCTCCTCACCTTCGGAGAGAGTCTCAACACCGTTGCCATCCCGAATCAATCCGATAATCACACCTTCGGCTGTAAGGGTTGAATAACCCAGAAACTCGGTCGGGCCATGTTTCTCACGTAGCTCATAGAGTGCCGTTGGAATGGCGGACTCACCGCTTCCACCCCATGCAGCACGGGCACGCTTGCGCTGCTCTTCCATGCAGAGTTCAAAGCCATCCATATCAAGGCCGACATTGCGGTTTCTCAGAATGTCGGCAGTCAGGTCAGTCGGAAACCCGAATGTATCGTAGAGGGTAAAGAGTGTTTTACCCGGAATCGTGCCACCGGCACCGGCCTCATCAACCGCCTGTTCCACCAGCTTCAGACCCTTATCGAGCGTCTTGATGAAGCGCTCTTCCTCGATACGGATCACATGCTCGATGTTCGACTGCGCTTCAACCAGTTCAGCAAAGTGGTTACCCATCTCACGCACCAATGGGTCGACCAGCTTGTAGATAAATGCATCGTTCATCCCCAGCAGGCGGCCATGACGGCAGCCACGGCGAAGAATACGGCGTAGCACGAAACCCCGGCCCTCATTGGATGGCAATACGCCATCAGCCATCAGAAAAGAGACTGAACGTAGATGGTCGGCAAGCACCCTGAGGGATACATCCTGCTCCTCATTCGTACCGAACTTCACTCCGGTGACATCACAGGCTGCGGCAATCAGGTTTTTGAACAGGTCTATAGAATAGTTGTCATGTGTGCCCTGCATGACCGCTGCCATACGCTCAAGCCCCATGCCGGTATCGACTGACGGCTTTGGCAGCGGGTTCAGTGTCCCCGCTTCATCACGGTCGTACTGCATGAAGACCAGATTCCAGATCTCAACATAGCGATCACCATCTTCCTCGGATGTCCCCGGAGGACCTCCCAAAATATCTTCGCCATGATCGTAGAAAATTTCAGAACAGGGGCCACAGGGGCCGGTGTCACCCATTGACCAGAAGTTATCTTTGGCTCCAATTCTTGCAATCTGATCGGCAGGAACACCCACCTCATCTGCCCAGATATCATAGGCCTCATCATCCTCTTCAAAGACGGTGACAAAGAGGCGTGCCGGGTCAAGTTGCATCTCAACAGTCAGAAACTCCCATGCGTAGACGATTGCTTCCTTCTTGAAATAGTCGCCAAAGGAGAAGTTGCCCAGCATCTCAAAGAAGGTGTGGTGGCGGGAAGTATGACCGACATTCTCCAGATCATTGTGCTTACCACCTGCACGGACGCACTTCTGACTGCTGGCGGCAGTGGTGTAGGAACGAGTCTCATTGCCAAGAAAGACATGCTTAAACGGAACCATGCCCGCATTGGTAAACATCAGAGTCGGGTCACCATGCGGCACCAGCGAGCTTGAGGCGACCACCTTATGCCCCTTGCCTGCAAAGTAATCGAGAAACTTTTTACGGATTTCCGACGTTTTCATTGTTACTCCAATCCAAAAACTTCAACTCACTACCCGCACACAGGGATGTGTGCGCAAACCCTGGGCTATTTTAGACCACGGTTTGCAAGGAGAGTGAAAATGACATTTTTTACTCTCCGATCAAGTAAAAGAGCAGGATGCTCTTTTTACGCATCCAATCAACCCTCGTTCAGTACCTGCAGAATCGTAGCAGCATCATAGCCCTTGTTCCGCAAAAAACGGGCATGACGCTGCCACACCCGCTTATCGTTTCGTCGCAATCGCCCGGGGTCACGCCTCTGTAGCAGCTCCCTGCATGCTCCTGTCGCATCAAATGAGGCTTGCGCCTCTTCCAGTGCCGCCTGCAGTGCCATCTCATCCACCCCGCGCTGGGCTGCCTTCACCGCCGCCATCCATGGGGTCTCTCCACGCTGCATCCGATACCTGAGAAAAGCCTCGGCATAACGGGATTCGCTCAGGTAACCGTAGTTTTTCAGCTCCTCAATGGCGCTCTCCGAAGCAATCTCATCAAAACCACGCTGGGCAAGTTTACTCCGAACTTCCGCCTCGCAGTGCTCCCGTCGTGTCAGCATACGCAGTGCCGCTGAGTAGGCCGCCTTCACATCCACATTCACAGCAGATGGCCGAGTGAACTTTTATTTGGCAGTAGCTTCTCTCTTGCCGATACCGAGATCGCTCCGAACTTTCGCCTCAATATCAGCCAATACTTTTGGATTCTCTTTCAGGTAGGTGATGGCATTGTCACGCCCCTGCCCGATCCGTTCAGTGCCGATCGCATACCATGCACCACTCTTCTTCACATGACCATTATCGACACCCAGATCGAGCACCTCACCGGCATGTGACACACCCTCGCCATACATAATGGAGAAGTGAGCCAGTTTGAATGGCGGTGCCATCTTGTTCTTCACCACCTTCACCTTGGTCTCGTTACCGAGAATCTCATCACCCTTCTTAATCGCTCCGGTACGGCGAATATCAAGGCGGACAGAGGCGTAGAACTTCAGCGCATTACCACCGGTAGTGGTCTCCGGATTACCAAACATCACACCGATCTTCATACGAATCTGGTTGATAAAGATCACCATGGTTTTGGATCTTGAAATCGAAGATGTGAGCTTGCGCAGTGCCTGGCTCATCAGACGCGCCTGCAGGCCCATATGTGAGTCACCCATGTCACCCTCAAGCTCAGCACGTGGAACCAGAGCCGCCACTGAATCGACAACAATAATATCGAGCGCACCGGAGCGGGTCAGCATATCAACCACCTCCAGCGCCTGTTCACCTGAATCGGGCTGCGAGACCAATAGATCATCGAGATTCACACCCAGATTCTGTGCATAGGCCGGATCCATGGCATGCTCAGCATCGACAAAAGCTGCCGTACCACCTGCCTTCTGTGCCTCGGCCACTGCATGCAGCGCCAGTGTTGTTTTGCCGGAAGACTCCGGACCATAAATCTCAATCACGCGGCCACGCGGATAGCCACCTATTCCCAGTGCGGCATCCAGTGCGATGGAGCCGGATGAGATTACATCCACATCCACCATCGACTGATCGCCCAGACGCATAATTGTACCCTTGCCAAACTGACGTTCAATCTGGCTCAGTGCCGTATCCAGTGCCTTATCTTTATCAGACATACCTTATCCCCCCAAAACTAAACTCTTCGAGTTTGCGGTATTTTGCACCATCCGGATGCAGCGTGGATTGAAAGAGCGACAGGCTCTCAGCTTCCCACGTAAGCTTCGGAAAAGGTGGCATTCCCGCCAGCATTCCGGTAGTGATCGGTACCACAAACTCGTTGGCCCGGGCCAGAGTGATATGCCCCTTAAAAGGGCTCTCCTTGGCCGAACGTTTGCGAACCGTAGCACGACCTGCACGCCTGCAACAACGTGCCATTTCTTTCAGCTCACCGCTCCCCTCCAGATCACCGACACCAGCCCAGAGAACACGCGGTTTTGAGAACTTTGGAAATGCCCCGAACTCAGTTGTTTTCAGTCCGATTGGAGCATTGACACCGGACAGTTCACCTTCGCGTATGCACCCGCTTTTGAGCGGTTCCTTGGTCGTGCCTTTGACGTACTCTGCCAGCACTTCAGCAAGATCATCCACTTCACCACCCTTGACATCACCATAGAAGGCAAGTGTCAGATGCCAGTTTTTTGTCGGTACATCCCGCCAGTCACCGATATTGAGTTGCCCGCCCGCTTCCAGCCACCATGCATGAATCTCTTCAGTAATCGTATAGGGAGTCTCCAGTGCCGCAAATAGTCGCATCAGATCTGTTGCTTCAGAGAGATCGTATCAGAGAGGCCATATCAGCCTTTGAAATCCCGCGCCAGCAGGAAAAATTCACTCGATGTCTTACGGCTGGCTGCCGGCTTGATATTTTTTATGCGCCTGAATGCAGCACCAAGCTCACGTCGGAATCCATCATACCCCTCACCCATGAAAGTCTTCATCAGCAGCTCACCACCCGGATGAAGATGGGCTTTGGCAAAGTGCAGCGTCGTCTCATTCAGGGCGATCATACGCATCTGATCAATCAGCTTGTTGCCACTCATCTCCGGAGCCATATCGGAGACCACAAGGTCGATAGTACGACCACCAAGCACCTCATCCAGTTTCTGCTGTCCCTCCGGTGAATCAAAATCGCCCTGGATTAGCGTAACCCCCTCAATCGGACTCAGGGGCAGGAGATCGATACCGACCACCATGCCATCCGTGCCAAGACGATTGCTGATCTCTTCACTCCATGAACCCGGTGCACAACCAAGATCAACCACGACACTGCTCTTTTTGATCACCAGAGCATGTTCATCAAGAATCTCAGTCAGTTTGAATACGGCACGCGAGCGTTTCCCTTCCCGCTGCGCCTGCTTCACATGCGGGTCATTGGCGTGGCGCTGGAACCATGCTGACGTCTTGCGATCTTTTTTACTCTTGGACTGTTTGGCCATTCAACTCTTCTCCGGATCGTTGCCGGGATTTGAATCCGTCTCTCTCTTCAAACGTCTGGAGATATTTTTTTCACTGTTGCTGAACCGGAACTTGCCGGAAAGCGTACACCCCTTCATACCGGGATCACACTTTTTGCCATTCACCTTTCGACAGTTACCATCCACCTCATGCGGGCAACCCCATCCACTCACGCCGGGCCTTCCCGTTTTCTGTCATGCAGGAGTTTCAACAGCAGCAGGATGGCTGGCAACAGATGCCAGAAAAGATCAAAGATATCGATCGGTTTCGTCAGCGAACCATCGGCCAGCATCTTCACCTTCTCCAACAGGTGTGGCTCAGGGGTAAACGGTGCCAGCGCCATAAAAATAGCCAGACCGATCAGCAGTGGATAGGGAATCCGATCAAGTAATGCCATCTCTGCTCCTTTGCAACAACTCTACCTGTCAAACCAACTCTGGAAAGGAATATTGAATTTGCACAATCATCATTTGTATCTATGATCTTCTGCATAGAGAGAAATTATCAAACAGGAATTAAGTATTGTGTCCCCGGAACTGCAATCATTGCTTATTGAGGCTAGGGATGTATCTGATCATCCGCATTTAACTTTTGATGCTTTTGAGGGTTCCTTGGCTAGCGGGATGAGTAAATCAATATGATAAATTCGCCTAACCAAAGCATAGAGAGGGACTTCCGCTTCGCTCCAACCCCTCATGCAGGTCGTTAGCTGGTGCTATGAAGCGACCGAATATCTACAGAAAAAACTGGAGACAAAAATGAAACCTTTGCATACACAACACTTATTATTCGCCGCGCTCGTTGTCGTGCTGGCATTCTCCATAAATCCAGTGCTGGCACAAACGGTGCGATACGATGAACTTGCCAACCTGCCGTTTAATGAGAATCGGCCCACGGAGGAGACCGCGCAGACGCTTCGGAACGAACTTCTCTTTCAGCGCGCGACCCAAGTCTACCTATGGGCGATGCCGTTGGTTAACACGCTCGGCATGAAGGAAGGTTCCGAAAAAGTCTTCGGATCTGGTTATAACGTATTGCCAATATGGAAAAGCCGGCTTGATGCCAAGACTCTAGTCACAACGCCCAACTCTGATGTGATCTACGCGATGAGCTATGTGGATCTTGGTAAAGATGGACCTCTGGTTTTTGAAGCTCCACCAATATTGCAGGGTATTCTGCTGGATGCTTGGCAACGTCCCATTCCGGTCGATGGCGGTAAGTTCTTCGGTGACGTCGGTTTGGCGGGCCCAGATGCCGGAAAGGGAGGCAAATTCCTTCTGTTGCCACCCGGTTACAAGGGTGAAGTGCCGAAAGGTTATTACGTCTATCGGTCGGGCACCAACAACGTATTTGTTTTTCTTCGTGCGTTCTATAAGGACCCAAAGAATCTGGCGCCAACCGTCCAACTTATCGAACAGTCGAGGATTTATCCGCTCGGGAAAAAGAAGAGCGCAAAGCCAATGGTATTTCCCGACGCATCTGGCGTGGATGCCAACATGCTACCAGTAACCGACGATAGCGTATTCGATCAGCTCAAGCGGTTGGTTGATAGCGAGGGCCCGCACCTTGCCAGCTCTGATGGGCTTGGCATGCTTGCGTCGATCGGGATCCTCAAAGGCCAGCCATTTAATCCCGACAAGGCTACACGGGTAATACTTGATCGAGCCGCAAAGACAGCCTACAAGACCAGCCGCGTCATCGGCTTTCAGGAAGAGCTGAATGGTGGCTCTCTGCGCGTTTATCCCGACCGTCGCTGGATCAATCCAATGGACAATATGACCCCGCCTGGCCCCCGCAACACGATGGACCTGTCCTGGAAAAATATCGCTGGGGGCTATCTTGCCCTTGATGCCCGCATCTGGTTCTTCACTGACTATTATTCACTCAGCCCTGGTATGCTGTCGAAAATACCGGGCAAGGGCGCAATGTATATCATCGCCTTCACTGATGGTGAAGGAATACCCCTGTCAGGTGGCAACAACTACCGTCTCAACCTGCCCGCCAACATTCCGGCCGCCAACTTTTGGTCATTGACGCTATATGATGCCGGAAACGCTTCGGGACTCGCCAACGGACAACCCTTCCCTTCTCTCGGGTCGCGCGACAAGCCTGCACAAAATTCCGATGGCAGCACAGATATCTACCTTGGCCCCAAAGCACCTGAAGGCAAGCAGGGGAACTGGCTCGCAACCGTCCCCGGCAAGGGATATTTCGCCATCATCAGGTTCTATGGCCCGACCGAAGCCGCCCTGAACAATAGCTGGGAACCGGGTGATATCGAGAAGCTGAAGTGACCTTAGAAGGCCAACGAACAAGTGGTTACGGTGGGCGGCGCTGACGCGCCGCCACTGAACCAGCCCGCTAGGATGGAACGCTCGCTGTCGCTCCCGCTCCTCATTTGGGTCGCTATGTTCTCTACAAACTGTGATTGATAATGTGCCAGATTATGATCTTTATTCTTTTATTATTTACACTATCCGTAACGCCTGAACCTGCAATGGCGGCAGCAGTTGTCAGGTCAACGACAGATTACTATCTGGTTAGTGGCACAACAGCAGATGAAATAAGAAGTGATCTGGATATGAAAACTCCTGTTCGTGAGAATGGAACCAGCTATGACGCACATACAGAGTGGTTTGTTAAATGGAATTTCCAGTGGAGTGAATCTAACGGCTTATGCAAAATTACAAAAATAAAAACGAGGGTAGACGTTCAGTATATTCTACCGAAACTGAAAACTTCAAAAACTTTGCCAAAACCGCTAAAACAAAAATGGGAAACATATATGAAAGCCCTGTCAGACCATGAAAATGGTCACAGGGATATAGGTGTAAGAGCTGCTAATGAAATTGAAAAGGAGATAGGGAGTATGGTGCCACGGCGTAGCTGCAGGCAACTTGAGACTGACGCAAACGATTCAGGGGACAAAATTATCGGGAAATTCCGGCGCCTTGAAAAAGAGTTTGACCGTAAGAGCAGACATGGCATGAATGATGGGGCAATGTTCCCATAACGAAGATAACAAAACAAACACACCCGGATGAACAATCCCGGGGAGATAACACTCAACGCTTACTCCTTCAGCCGCCAGCCGATACGCCAGAGATACCAAGCATTCGGGGTCAAGTCTTGAATGTTGAATTAAAGACGAGTCAAATTGAACGATAGACCTCTTTGCGGTGGCTAACTTTGACCACACAAACTGCCAGTACATCATCCTCAATCTGATAAAGAATCCGGTAAACACCCTGCCTGATCCGGTATTTGTCATCGCCGGTCAGCATCTCGGCCTGCGGTGGGCGGGGATCATCGGCCAGTGATTCGATACGCTCCATGATCCGCTGAACATCCTTTTTGGGGACGCCCTTCAAATCCTTCGCAACCGACCGCCTGAACCGGATGCTATATCGTGCCACTGGATTTCAGCTCTTTGAGCATCGCTTCGTAGCTGATCGCCGGCTCCGATTCGCGTGCCTCAAAAGCGGCCAGATCCTCCTGATCTTCCAACAATGAACATCGCACTGCCTCGTTCACCAGATCGGAAACCGTCCGGTGTGTCTCCGCAGCCTTCAGCCGCAAAACCTTGTGCAGATTCTCATCAAAATAGATTGTTGAACGCTTGTTTGCATTGCCAGCCATAAAACACCTCACACCGGCACTTTAGCGATATAACGTTATAACGTCAAAGCAGCCCTGCGTTACAATGAGTGGATTCCCGACCAAGTCGGGAATGACAAACCTCTACTCCTTCAGCCGCCAGCCGATACGCCAGAGATACCAGCAGGTCAGCACGGTGGCGAGCGCAAAGCCAGCAACTATGCCGACAGAGAGAAAGGGGTCGCTATCCCCTACCCCGAGGAAGCCGTGACGGAAACCGTCAATCAGGTAGAAGAAGGGGTTAAAGTGGCTCACCTGCTGCCAGAGTGGTGGCAGCTGCTTGATTGAGTAGAATACACCGGAGAGAAAGGTGAGTGGCAGAATGATGAAATTGCTCACCATCGACATGCTATCAAAGTTCTCCGACCACATACCACCGATCAGCCCCATGCCACCCATAATGATACTGCCGCAGAGGCCATAGACCAGAATCAGGCCGAAATGGTGAATGGAGAGGTCAACAAAGGGGGTCAGCACCAGCAGAAAGACCGTTGCCACAATCACGGCGCGCAGCACTGCTGCTGCCAGAAAGGCCACTACCATCTCAATAGCCGACAGTGGCGCCATCAACAGGTAGATATGTACGTTCATCACCTTACCGATAATAATTGAACTCGACGTGTTGGCAAACGCATTCTGCAGCATGGTCATCATCGCCAGCCCCGGAATCAGAAAAGTGAAATAATCCACCTCCATGCCCGGCACCTGCCGATCACCCATCGCATAGCGGAAAACGATCAGATATAGAATCGCCGTCAGCGCCGGCGCCGCAACAGTTTGCATATTCACCTTCAAAAAGCGGTGGGTTTCGCGCTTAAACAGTGTCCATGTACCTCGAAGATTCATCAGGTGGTATCCTCATGTGTCAGGCGCAGGAAAACATCTTCGAGATCCTCCTCGCATACACCGGCATCAAGTGGCGGGCCAAGGCGCTGCACGGTAGACTCATAGGCATGGTGAAAGGTCGACTGCTGTAGATCCATACGGTTGAGCGTCAGGCAGAGCTTCCCCTCATGCATCCGTGGATTGAATTCGGAGAGCGCCTCGGCATCGGCTCTGCCCAGCTCCCAACCATCCCGATAACGTAGCCAGAGATATGAACCGGCAACCTCATGCAGGAGCTTCTCCATGCCACTGGAGGTGATCACACTGCCCCGGTCAATAATGGCAACATGGTCACAGAGCTCCTCCGCCTCCTCCAGATAGTGGGTGGTGAGAAGAATGGTTGTGCCGGATGTGTTGAGCTCCCGCATGTAATCCCACAGACGCCTGCGAAGCTTAACATCGACACCGGCTGTCGGCTCATCAAGCACCACCAGTGGCGGCCTGTGTACCAGAGCCTGTGCCACCAGCAGTCGTCTTCGCATACCGCCGGAGAGCTGGCGAGTATTTTTATCAGCATACTCGGCCAGTTCCAGATGCTCAAGCAGCTCATTAATCCACTTCATATCCGGCTTCTGTCCATAGAGCCCACAGACCATGCTCAGCACCTCTCGCGGGGTAAAGAATGGGTCAAATGCCACCTCCTGCGGCACCACGCCTATGTTGGCCTTGCACCAGAGGCGTTCGGAGAACATATCATGCCCCAGAAATTCAATGCTCCCGGATGTCGGCACAACTGTATCAGCCATAATGTTGATCAGTGTACTCTTACCCGCCCCGTTCGGGCCGAGTAGTGCAAAGAAACTCCCCTCCGGAACTGACAGAGAAACACCTTTCAGCGCCTCTTTACCGTTGCTGTAAGCTTTATGGAGCTGATTAACACTCAGTGCAGTCGGGGTCATAACAACCTGCCGCAATAAAAACGGAGCCAGAAGGCTCCGAGTTCATAAAATTCAGTTAAGCCTGCCATTAATACCCGGCATTGGCACAGCCAGTGCCTGTCTCTGCAGGGGTAAAAGACTTACCGCAACCGCAGGAGGAACCTGCATTGGGATTACGAATGACGAAAGATTCACCATTAACAGAGCTCTGGTAATCAACTTCAGCACCATCAATCATTTCAAGGCTCATCGGATCAACCAGCAGCTTAACACCATGGCTATCAACGACTTCATCGTTCTCTTTGATTTCATCATCGAAGGTAAATCCGTACTGGAAGCCGGAACATCCGCCTCCGGACACAAATATGCGCAGATTTAGCGCACTGTTATCTTCGTTTTCAAGCAATCCTCTG
>JAJRVG010000054.1 GCA_021545595.1 Zetaproteobacteria bacterium
ACTGTTTTTGAAAACTCATAATACGTTCGACATAGCGGCCAAGCATATCGCTCTCAAAATTAACGCTGCTTCCCACACTCAGTTCACCAAGATTGGTGTGTGAAAGGGTATGGGGAATAAGGTTGACGGTAAAGGAGCAGTTCTCCACCTCATTCACTGTCAGGCTGGTGCCATTGATGGCAACAGAACCCTTTTTGACTACATATTTTGCCAGAGAGGAGGGGACGGTGAAGCGAAACAGCCTGTGTTCACCAGCTTCAGCAATCTCTTCCACGGTGGCGATGCCATCGATATGGCCGGTTACGATATGGCCACCCAGCGGATCACCCACACAGAGTGCCGGCTCCAGATTGACCCTTTCACCCACTGTTACATCGGAGTGGCGGGTCAGGTTGAGTGTCTCCCGGGAGAGGGTGGCAGAAAACTGCCCGGCTTCAGGGAATCCGGTAATGGTCAGGCAACACCCATCAACAGCGATAGAGTCGCCTGCAGCCCATCTGGAGCTTTCCAGTGATGTGGAGAAGTGCATATGTGTCTGCTCAGGCTCCTGGTCTATTCTAACGACCTGCCCGATGTCCATGATAATGCCGGTAAACATGGTGCGAATGGTAGCTGCAAACATGATCTAATTCACTGAAAGCTTTATCCGGTCTATCCTCTGCCGATGTTTAAACTTCACCCAGGGCTGGAAGCTGATTGCATCACCGTCGGCTCCTTTCCACTCTGCCGCCTGCTGCTGATGAATGACGCCAGCTACCCCTGGTTTATTCTGGTACCCCAAAGAGCAGGTATTCGTGAGATTTTTGAGCTTCCAGAAGATGACCAGCGTCAACTGCTGTGGGAGTCCTCTACTCTTTCACGTATCATCAGCGACCATTTCAAGGCCGATAAAATCAACGTGGCAGCGCTTGGAAACATGGTGCCCCAGCTCCATATTCACCATATTGTCCGGTATGAGAGTGATCCGGCATGGCCGGCGCCCGTCTGGGGTCATGCACCTGCAACCCCCTATCCGGAAGAAGAGTTGAGTGAACTGGTTGCAACAGTGGCGGGGCTGATGCCGGACGATTTCCACGTTTAAGTGAACGGCTGGTAAGCAGAGCTGCATCAACATATCTTGAAGAAACTGGAGGGAAGCAGCATTATGCGCCTCCAAAATTCAGCCGGAAAAAGGATAGGTAATCATGGCAAGAAAGTTTAATTTCAGTGCAGGCCCGGCAATGTTGCCGACAGCCGTGATGGAACGTGCGCAGCAGGAGATGCTGGAGTGGAATGGCTCCGGGATGTCCGTCATGGAGATGAGCCATCGCGGCAAAGAGTACATGTCCATTGCGACGAAAGCAGAGCAGAACCTGCGTGAGGTGATGAGTATCCCGGATAACTACAAGGTGCTCTTTCTTCAGGGTGGTGCCTCTTCCCAGTTTGCCATGATCCCGCTGAATCTGCTGGGGGACAAGGATAGTGCGGACTACCTGAACACAGGCATGTGGTCGAAGAAGGCAATTGCCGAGGCCAAGCGCTACTGCACGGTGAATATCGCTGCAGACACCTCAGGTGATAGTTTTACGACTGTGCCGACTCAGGAGTCACTGAAGCTGAATCCCGATGCAGCCTATGTTCACTACACACCGAACGAGACCATCGGTGGCGTTGAGTTTGATTATATTCCGGAAACCGGTGGCGTGCCTCTCATCGCGGATATGTCTTCCACCATTCTTTCACGTCCGATTGATGTCTCCAGATTCGGCATGATCTATGCCGGTGCACAGAAGAATATCGGCCCTGCCGGGCTGACTATTGTGATTATCCGTGATGATCTGCTGGGTAATGCGTCGGAGCAGACTCCGGCCATGTTCAACTACGCTATCCATGCGGAAAACGGTTCCATGTACAACACACCGGCGACCTACAGCTGGTATATGGCTGGGCTGGTCTTTGAGTGGATCAAGGAGCAGGGCGGGCTTGACGCGATGGCCGCGGTCAACAAGCGCAAGGCCGATAAACTCTATGCCGTGATTGATGGCAGCAATTTTTACGGTAGTCCGGTGGCAGTCAATGGCCGCTCCTGGATGAACGTGCCATTCACGCTTGCAGATTCTGAACTCGATGGTGCTTTCCTCGCAGGTGCTGTAGAGCGCGGGCTGATAACCCTGAAGGGCCATCGCTCCGTTGGCGGCATGCGCGCCAGCATCTACAATGCCATGCCGGAAGAGGGTGTGGATGCGCTGGTTGCATATATGCAGGAGTTTGAGAGTAACCAAGGCTAACAACTAAGCTACTCGATATATCAAAGCCCTCTGCGCAAGCAGGGGGCTTTTTACTTTTTGTTCGTTGAGGAATCTCAGTAGTTGGTCTATCCTCAAAGAGACAATTAGTCTGGAGGGAAGTTAAGCAATGTGCCCCAGAATTCAGAAAGTGATGGTGCCTTTGTGAGCACGTCTTCTTTGGAAAAGTTGAGGGACGTCGTTAGCAAAGGTATTGCTATTGATATTTATTTTGCTGAAGAGGCATTGTTTCTTGATGAATTTATTGGTGCGAATGCCACGAGTATAAACGATGCTTCATTCGGTCAGTTCTTTGGGAGTCACCAAAACCTTCTTGGTAGAGAACTTATTCTTGCTACAAATAGAGTATTTGAACATGGGAATGGTCGATATTCACTTAGAAGCATACCGGGCGCTCTCAAGATTTTAGAAGGTAATACTGGCTCGATTGAAATTCAGAATCGAACTGCCTTGATTGATTACCTAGTCGGCAAAGAGATAGGCACATTTGAAGAGCTTGATTGTCATTCTGATGCACAGCTAACAGAACAATTTGTTGAACACTTTCGATCTAGATTACCAAATGTTGATGATGCTCATGAGCTTTCTCCTGCTATTGGTAAGCTCAAAACAGTTAGGGATAAGCGGTTAGCTCATCATGAATCTGTTGAATCTGATGTCTCTGCTGCAACATATGCCGAAATCCAGCAGTTGCTTGAAATTGCAAAGGAGTTTCTCTCAATAATGGGAAGTGCATATTTGTCGACGGCGTATCAATTTGATGATGGGGACTTTCCGCTAACTTCTGATGCTAGGAGATCAACAACTTGTTTGTATCGTCTTCTTCAGCAGGCAGGGATAGAAGTAGACAGATAATTTAAATTAGAGAATAAAAATGGCAGTATACTAATTAATTTGTGGCCTATGGTTTTTCATCTAAACACTTAAAAAAGTATACTGTCCTCTTGTTTTCTTTACTTAATGGCTAAATGGAGTGGATAGATGACTATATCAGTTTATCGAATGCCAATATCTAAAGAAATATTAGACAGCATTCCTGAAAAAGAGCGAAGTTTGTTCATTGTTGTTGGGCATCTCTCAAATGAACTCAATATTTTCAGTAAGCTATTCTTTTGGGCGTCGAAATTCTCTGATGAAGAACCTGTTCGTCATAAAGCTAACATAACTCAATCTCTTGCTTTAGCTCGGATTTTGGCCGGAAAGTTATTTGAGGGATGGAATACGATCGGCAAGGTTTATTTTTCAACCAAACTATCGAAAGAATATCACTCTCTCCTTAGCCAAGAAGCCAAGGACGCCTTGAAAGAATTAGGTAAATATTTTGGGAAGGAAAACATAGTAATGAAAATTCGAAATGAGTTTGCTTTCCATTATGACCATAAGCAAATTACAGATGGGTTCAATGCTTTAAAGGTAGAAGAAGACTGGGAAATTTACTTGACGGAAGCCAATGGAAATAGTCTCTATTATGTTGCTGAACTTGCAGCAAACTATGCGTTGTTAAACAGCATTGATTCTAGTGATCTAAAAACAGCAATAGAAACTTTAGTTGATGAACTAATTCAGATTGGTAAGTTGTTCACCACATTCCTTGGGGGCTGTCTAGTAGTCATAAGTCATCGCTATTTTCTCAACAAAGATGGAAAATTGGCCTATGAAGAGGAATGCCAATTGACCGACGCACCTTCAATTTATGACATAAGTATCCCATATTTTGTGGAAACATTGGCACCAAAACCATAAAGTAGTTCTGTGGCTTTGGGTCAAAGGGAAATCGGGGACAGTTTACCTGTTTCGGGTTATTCGCTCTGCCAGTTCTGGATTCGATCAGCGTAGAAAGACTCCTCTTTCAGTTTGCCTGCATCAGGGATGAAGACGGCCATCTGTGATGTTTGAAGGTGTTCATCCCAGCCAGCCAGAAACTGGTGGTAGAGTTCATCCATCATATGTTTATTTTCAGCAGCTTTAGGGCCGATGTACTCTTCGCTGGAGGCGATCTCACCACGTACGGCAATATCAAGGTTGCCGATGATTTTGGCGTTATTGCTATCGAGTGAAACAAACTGGCCTGCAATATTCAGATAGAGCAGCCATGGTGTGCCCGGTTTCAAAGATCTCATCTCAGTCAGCATCTGCTCTTTGTCCGGCAGGGGAGCTGCACTCAGGCGGTGTAGCACGGCGTGTGAATAGATACCGCGCACAAGGAAATCAAACGTCCCGGTCTTCTCTTTGATGATCAGGCCGTGATCGCTGTCTTTTTTCAGCTTGCGACATGTCCAGCCTTCGGACTCCGAGGTTTCAAAGATGCGTGCATCCTCATCAGAAGCACTTTCAGCATAGGTGCACGGTCTCCAGCTCTTTTGATCCTGTTGCAGGCGCCACGCCTTGTCGCCTGTGGCTGAGAGCGCATCAATGGTGAAAAAAAATTTCATGACACCTCCTCAATCTCAGGCAGGGCACTCTCAGGATTAATGCGAAGCGATATCTCTCCATTGAGAAGGCGCAGGAGATCGTTGCCGACCAGTTCACGACGCCAGCCATGCAGCACTGAGAGTTCAGGAGGCTCATCTTTGCGCTGCTTGCCCCATGAAGCCAGTGCTCCCAACTCCCGCTGGTTGACCAGAATGTTCGATGCAATGGACTCCTCTTCGGCTTTAAGGCGAACAAGCGTGTCCAGAAGCTCCTGCCGCAGATCTGTGCCGGAGGTGTGGAAGCTGCGGGGATGCAGCTTGGGCCAATCTTCCTCAGGGCAGTTCACACCCTTTTTCCATGCTGCAATAATTTCATTGCCAAAGCGTTTGATCAGACCGTCCGAGAGGCCGCGCATGCGATTCATGGTGTTGATGTCCACACTGTCCTTTTTGGCCAGGTCAATAAGAGGGTCATCAGCGATAATCCGCCTGCGGGGGATATTTTTGTGCTCTGCATGGTGTTCACGCCATGCAGCCAGCTCTCTTAAAATGGCCAGTTGGCGGGGCCTGAGCCTGTTCACCCCTTTGACACGCCAGTAGACCTCCTGCTTGTCGATCAGGTAGGTCTTCTCACTGCTCAGGGTCTCCTGCTCTTCAAGCAGCCACTCCCTGCGCCCTCTGGCCTGAAGCTGCTCTTCCAATGCCTGATAAATCGGCATCAGATATATGACATCATCGGCGGCATAGGTGAGTTGTTTGGGCGTTAACGGCCGGGATAGCCAATCGCTGAATGATTCACCTTTTGGCAGCGCTTTTTTAAGAATACGCTGAACCAGGTTGCCGAAGCCGATCTGCTGCCCGTAGCCGAGAAGGGCAGCAGCCACCTGTGTGTCAAACAGTGGAGAGGGGAGCCCGCCGGACTCAAGCATGATAATTTCAAGGTCCTGTCTGGCGGCATGAAACACCTTCAGGATATCTTTGTTGTGCATCAACTCCCAGACTGGAGAGAGATCGTCAATCACTGTCGGGTCGATCACGTAACACTGCTCCCGGCTGGCAATCTGAAGCAGGGCGAAATGGGCATAGTAGGTTTTTTCCCGGTGAAACTCGGTATCCACACAGAGAACCGATGCTTTTTCCAGTTCGCTGCACGCCTGCTTAAGGGCGTCGGGAGTGTCGATATAGGTATAGTTTTCTAGCATGGGCAGAAGCTAACATCGGCAGTGATGAATGACAGCAGGGGTTGATGTTTTCTGTCATAATTTGACCTGCCGGATGGTCACTATAGTGTGCCTGCAGATCGTTTTCCGAAGGCTTAAGGAGTTTCTGTTGTGACCAAGGTCTGGATTGCAGATAAAATGTCCGAGCGGGCAGTTGAAGTGTTCAAAGCCCGTGGCATTGAAGTGGATTACAAACCGGGTCTGCCGGTTGAGGAGCAGATCGCCATTGCCGGTGATTATGACGGTATTGCCCTGCGCTCCTCATCAACACTGAAAGGTGATCTTCTGGATGCAGCAAGCAGGGTAAAAGTGATCGGCAGGGCAGGGATTGGCGTTGATAATATCGATGTTCCACTCTGTTCCCGTCGTGGTGTTGTGGTGATGAACACCCCCTTTGGCAATACCATTACGACAGCCGAACTTGCGATCTCTCATCTTTTAGCAGCGGCCAGAAAAATTCCACAGGCATCAGCGTCAACCAAGGCCGGCAAGTGGGAGAAGAGCCGCTTCATGGGTATGGAGCTTACCGGTAAAAAGGCCGGTGTGATCGGAGCTGGAAATATCGGTGCCATTGTCTGTGACCGTCTTAAAGGCCTGCATATGAGTGTACTGGTCTATGATCCTTTTATCAGCGATGAGCGTGCGGACGCTATGGGTGTGACCAAGGTTGACACGGTTGCCGAACTGGTTGAGCAGGTTGATGTGCTGACGATTCATGTACCACTTCTTGATGCAACCCGAAACCTGATTGATGCGGAGATGATTGGCCGCATGAAGTCGGGCTCCATTATCGTCAACTGTGCCCGCGGTGGCATTGTTGATGAAGATGCGCTCTATGATGCGCTCAAGTCCGGACATATCCGTGCGGCGGCTCTGGATGTCTATGCCAGTGAGCCGGCTCGTGAAAACAGGCTGTTTGAACTGGAGAATTTAAGCTGTACGCCGCATATCGGTGCTTCAACTGATGAGGCCCAGGAGAATGTGGCTGTTCAGATTGCTGAACAGATGGCCGACTACCTTCTTACCGGAACGGTAAGCAATGCCGTGAATGTGCCTTCGGTCTCTGAAGAGGAGTACAAGCAGCTTCAGCCTTATATCCAACTGACTTCACGTCTTGGCAACCTGCTCGGACAGGTTATTGAACCGGGCTTCTCAAAGTTGAGTGTCACCTTTGAAGGCGGGGTCTCCGAGCTTAACCGTAAACCACTGATGAATGCGGCACTACAAGGCGTTCTCTCTTCAAGTATTGCCGACGTGAATGCTGTTAATGCAGGCATGCTGGCAACAGAGCGGGGCATTGACGTATCCGAAGTTGCCAGAGAAAAATCGGATCATTTCAATGATCTTGTTCGACTGGAAGTTGTGGGTAAAGATGGTGTGCAGTGCGTGTCAGGGACGGTTTTTGATGGTGTGAAGCCACGCCTTGTCAGTATTGATGGTTGTGAGATCGAGATGGCTCCGGCCGGGCGTATGATCTTTATCCGTAATGAGGACAAGCCGGGTGTGATTGCTGCCATGGGTGCGGTATTGGCAAAAGCGAACATCAATATCGGTGACTTCAGACTGGGCAGGGCACAGGACAGTGCCTCTGCCGTGGCGTTGATCTCTGTGGATTCAGAGCCCGATGAGAGCGTTCTAAAAGAGATGGCGGCTCTACAGGGTCTGCGTACAGTCCGTTATGTTAATCTGGAGCCTCTATGAGTTCTCTGAAGCCTGTGATTGGTCTTGAAGATGCCTTCGGTACGCGGGCACGTCAGTTGCGCCAGCTGCAGGGGAAGCTTTTTGATATCTATGCTCAAGCTGGCTATGAGGAGGTGATTCCCCCTCTGGTCGAACGTCCTGAGACCCTGAGCTCAGGGGCGGGCCGTTTCCTCTCGGATCAGACACTGATTTTTTCTGACCCCGCCGATGCAGGCCTGCTGGCCATTCGCCCTGACATGACGCCTCAGGTAGCCCGTATTGCTGCAACCAGACTGCAGGATAGAAGTGAGTTGAAGCTCTGCTATTCCGGGCCGGTGATGCTGGCCAGACCCGATGTACGTACCGGGTCACGGCAGCAGTGGCAGACCGGAGTGGAGTGTCTGGGACTGGCCGGTGAAGAGGGTGATCTGGAGGTGATGCATCTTGCAGCTCTCTCCATGCATGCGGCAGGCTTTGATAAGCCTGTACTTCAGGTAGGGCATATGGGCCTTATTCGGGCAGTGGTGGCTGACAGTTCAATACGTCTTGAAGCGTGGTGCGAGCTTCTCTCCCGCCGCTCACCGGAAGATCTCTCCCAACGCCTCTCATCGGAAGGACTGACAGAGCCGTGCAGAGAGGCACTGATGACCATGGTCTCCGGCCATGCGGATCGTGCGTGGCTGGAATCAAAGTGTGGTGAGCTGGGTGAATCATTTAATCGTGCTGCAACAGAACTGCTGCATCTGGTTGACAGCGTTTCGACACGTCTGAGTGGCGAGGTGGAGGTGAGTGTTGATGCTGCGGTGATGCCGCGTTTTCTCTATCACAGTGGCATGGTTTTTTCAGGTTTTGCTGCCGGTGCAGCCCAGGCCCTGCTTCATGGCGGGCGTTATGATGCCATGATGGCTCTGCATGGCAGGGATATGCCTGCCACAGGATTTTCATTTGATCTCTGGAGCTGGCTGGATGCGGTTTGATTTGATTGACCCGTCATAAACCGTCCATGGTTTATGACTTGGTCGGCAGCTAAAAGCGTGGTTTTTGCTGCCTTGCAAATTTATCTTAGACGATAAATCTGGTCGCCCGTCCATGGGCTCCATGCGCAGGCATGGAAAGTTATGTGAGGATATATATGACAAACACAGTTGCGATTGGAATCCAGTGGGGTGATGAGGGTAAAGGCAAGATTGTCGACCTTCTGGCACCAAAAATGGATGTCGTAGCCCGGTTTCAGGGAGGGCCGAATGCTGGCCATACACTGGTTATCGGTGATGAAACCACTGTTCTGAATCATATTCCCTCCGGTATCCTGCACACAGACACGCTTAGCCTGATTGGCAACGGTACGGTGGTGGATCCATTCCGTCTGGTTGAGGAGATGGATATGCTCCTGGCAGCAAAGATTCCTGTCCATGAACGTTTGCGTATCTCTGATCGCTGTCAGTTGATTCTTCCCTATCACCGTGCTCTTGATGCTGCCCGTGAAGCCGCGAAAGGTGATGGGAAAATCGGAACTACAGGTCGGGGCATCGGTCCCTGCTATGAAGACAAAACGGCACGCCGTGGCATTCGACTGGTCGATTTGACCTGCGAGGATCTGGATGCACGCCTTGACGAAAATCTTCGTTATGTAAATTTCATGCTGACCCAATTTTTTGGTGCGGAGCCTGTCTCTCGCTCAGATGTTGTGGAAGCACTTGATCTGGCACGTGAGCGGCTCCTGCCACTGGCTGCAGATGTCCCTCTAATTCTACAGCAGAGAAGCAGGGCGGGCGATCGCATTCTGTTTGAAGGCGCGCAGGGCTCCATGCTGGATGTGGATCACGGTACCTACCCGTTTGTAACGTCATCCAATACCGTTTCCGGTGCTGCCCTTGCAGGTCTGGGTGTTGGCCCCGGCCAGGTGGATGAAGTGCTTGGTATCTGTAAAGCCTACACAACACGGGTAGGTGCAGGGCCGTTCCCTACAGAGCTTTATAATGCTGAGGGTATGTGTGACAGTGAAAATTCCGGCAGACATATGGCTGAGAAGGGGCATGAGTTCGGTGCAACTACAGGACGTCCACGCCGTACAGGGTGGTTTGATGCGATTGTTGTACAGCATGCCGTGCGTATCAATGGTGTTACCGGCCTGGCGATTACCAAGCTTGATGTTCTTGATGGCCTGAAAGAGGTGAAACTCTGTGTTGCCTACGAGTGTGATGGCGAGCGGGTGGAATATATCCCTGCTGATTGCAAGGTGCTTGAAGCATGCATGCCAGTTTATGAGACACTGCCCGGATGGAGTGAGAGCACGTTTGGTGCCACCTCACAGGAACAACTGCCTGAGAATGCAAAAGCTCTACTCAAGCGCATTGAAGATGTATGCGAGTGCCCGATAACGATGCTATCGACCGGCCCGGACAGGGATCACATTATTCACTTGTAACTATTTTAAAAAAACTGACTGCGCATGATGCGCAGCCAGTTTGGATGTTTAGATTAAAGAGGGGTTACGTTCTCTGCCTGAGGACCCTTTTCACCCTGAGTCACTTCCATAGTGACGTTCTGGCCTTCATGCAGCGTCTTACGGCCACCTGTATCGTTGATTGCGCTGAAGTGTACAAAAACATCTTTGCCACCTTCCTGCTCGATAAAGCCGAAACCTTTCTCGTCATTAAACCACTTAACTGTACCTGTTACTTCGTTTGACATATTACTATATTACTCTCTTAATAAAAATTTTCCCGACTTTCACGGGTGTTACAATTCATAATTCCACATTAAAGCAGGGATGAAAGCAAACAATTTGATATATAGCTGATAAAAACAGGGCTCAGAGAGTCCATAGAAGTCGCCGTTGATAGTGAAAAACAGGGGGTGATCCGTTAAGCTCCCTGCATGGTTCCGGAATTTATTTTTTCATCAACGCCTCATATCCACTTTGGTGCTGGCAGACGATCAAAACTGAATGAATTGATCAAAAACTATGGAAAAAAGCTGCTTCTGGTGACCGGGGCAAACTCATTTGATGAGTCCGGTCGCTGCCAGGAGCTGCAGAAAGAGCTGCGTAATCATTTTGATCTCAGACAGGTTAGAGTCCCGGGTGAACCTTCGCCTGAAGTTGTGGATGAAGCGGTGACAGCATTTTCCCTGTTCTCTCCCGATTGCGTCGTTGCGGTTGGTGGCGGCAGTGCCATTGATGCGGGCAAGGCGATTGCCGGGCTTCTGCCGGGTGGCGACTCGGTTCTGGAGTATCTGGAAGGCGTGGGCAGGGGAAGGGCATACCGGGGGCCATCAACACCGTTTATTGCTGTTCCTACCACAGCAGGTACGGGCGGGGAGACGAGCAAAAATGCAGTCATCTCTATTGTTGGTGATCAGGGTTTTAAAAAATCCTTTCGTCATGAGCTGCTGGTGGCCAGACATATCATTCTTGATCCGGAGCTGACGCTGGAGTGTCCGGCAGGCCTGACGGCTGCCTGTGGCATGGATGCATTAACACAGCTGCTTGAGTCCTATGTCTCGATTGGTGCAGGCCCAATGACCGATGCTTTGGCTATAAGTGGGCTGGAGAGGGTGCGGAACTCTTTGCTGACTGCTGTCGAGGATGGTGATGATATTGATGCCCGTGCAGATATGTTGTACGCATCATCACTGTCAGGGCTGACGCTGGCAAATGCTGGCCTGGGTTCCGTTCATGGGCTCGCCTCTCCGCTGGGGGCCTATTTTCCAATCCCACACGGTGTGGTTTGCGGTACACTTCTTTTTGAAGCAACAGAGGCCAATATTGTCGCCATGTATGAGAGGGCGGCAGATCATCCAGCACTTGAGAAATATGCTGATGCAGGTCGCCTGTTTACAGAGCAGGAATCACTGGACTCATACGCTGCACGTGAGGCACTGCTTGGCATACTGCAAGCGTGGAGCGGACGGCTGCAGATGCCACGACTCTCCCGGTTTGGTGTCAGCGAAGAGGATATTGATCGCATTGTGGTGGCAAGCCGTGGCAACAGTATGCAGACCAATCCTGTAAGGCTTACTGATCAGGAGATTGCCGGGATTGTTCGTCGTCGACTGTAGGCTTCTCTCTGCCCATCAGTTCGGGCCATGCGTCACGGATGTATTCATAGCCGGACCATAAAGTAAGGATTGCGGCTACCCAGAGCAGGAATAGCCCGACTGAATGCATATCGATTCCAGCCAGCTCTATATGCAGAAGCAGGGCGATGATTGAGACCATCTGGGCCGCTGTCTTCATTTTACCAAGTATGGAGACGTGCACGGTGGTAGCGTGTTCAGCCAGCCACTCGCGCAGGGCGCTGATGGTGATTTCACGCCCGATAATAATCATGGCAAGCAGTGCAGGAACCCGTTCTGCTTCAACCAGCACCACCAGGGCAGCTGCCACAAGCAGTTTGTCTGCAACAGGGTCAAGGAAGCGTCCAAAAGCGGTCTCTTCACCCCGTGTTCTTGCAAGGTATCCGTCCAGCCAGTCGGTCACGGAAGCCAAAGCAAAGATAAAGGAGGCTAGAATGTAACCTGAAAATCCAGGAAGATAGAAGGCAATGATAAAAAGAGGGATGAGCAGGACACGCCCGATTGTCAGCTGATTTGATACTGTCCATTGCATACCCTTATTTATGACTGATCCTGATAAGTTGGTAAAGTTTTTTTCTCTCTCTGTCTCTGCATGCACCCGGTTAAAACGGTAGTTATTGGGGCTAAGTTGTTGACCTTAAAGGGCCTGCGCTATAATCCACAGAAACTGTGGATAACTTCGTGGATAACTCTTCAGTTTTTTAACTAAAATATGACTCTGTCGGAGAGTATAATCTATTGCCTAATTAATAGGCAATAGATAAAGATCAATTATTTCAATAAAATGCAGTATAATATGTGCGTTATGATTGAAGCAAAGCCACTAATTAAAGAAAATTTATCTTTTTCACCTTCGGGCAGTGGATAAAGATCATCATTTGGTAATATTGATCTGCCTGAGCGCTTCATAGACAACAGCAGAACAGGCAGATGAAAGATTGAGCGAACGAACGGGCAGGTCGCTGCGCATAGCCAGTTTTATCGGTGAGATCTGTCGGCGAATAAAACCGGGCAGGCCTCTCGATTCAGGGCCCAGAACCAGTACGTCTGCCACTCTGAATTCTACCTCCCACGTTAATGTGGTTGCCTTGGTGGAGAGGGCATACCAGTTTCGGTTCTCTCCAAGCCCGTCTCTTACGCTCTGCCAGTCCGGATACTCTTTCACTTCAAGATACTCCCAGTAGTCCAGCCCGGCACGTTGAAGCTGTTTTTCATCCAGACTGAACCCCAGAGGGTGAACCAGATGCAGCTGGCAGCCTGTGCAGGCGCAGAGACGGGCAATGTTGCCCGTATTCGGAGGTATTTCCGGCTGATAAAGGACGATATGAAGAGGGGGAGTCATATCCGACAACTCTGGTTGGCTTGCCCGGATCAGTCTATGGCTATTTGAATGGGTGCCAGACGTGGCTATTCAGTTAGCTGAAGTCACCTTTTTGAGGGCTTCTTAACACTGATTTGAGATCAGAGTAGCCCGTTTTCAGATCTCTTCACCTGACAACAATTTTGCCGCAGCTTCATGGTCTACATGCCGAATATCATGGCCGCGCTCTATATAGATAAGCATTTCAGAAATATTCGTGGCATGATCAGAGATACGTTCAAGGTTCTTGGCAACATTGGAGAGAATGATAGAGGCCGTGATATCTCTCGGGTCTTCTATCATGTAAGTGAGCAGTTCACGATACATACGCTTATAAAGCACATCAATACGTTCATCTTTTTCAATCACTCTCATAGCCAATTCAGTATCACCACGAGAGAAGGCATTCAGTGTGCGATTGACCTGCTTCTGAACCTTTTTTCCCATCGTGCTGAGATTGGAGAACTCCTTGGGTGGATGTTCCAGCGAACGAAGTGTGCCTTCGGCAATACCTGCTGACAGGTCACCCATACGTTCCAGATCTGTAACCACCTTAATGATACCCATGATGAATCGCAGGTCACCTGCTGCGGGTTGCCTGCGTACCAGAATATCACGGGTCATCTCGTCACACTGAACTTCCAGCGCATTGATCGCCTTGTCACGCTCGATAGTTTTCTTTGCAAGTGCTTCATCCTGATCGAGCATTGATTTTACGGCATGGCCAATGGCGCGTTCGACCAGACCACCCATTGAGAGCACAAGCTCTTTAAGTTTGTCGAGTTCTTCATCAAAGCGTTTAATAGTATGTTGTGGCATAGTTTTCTCCCTATCCGAATCGGCCGGTTATGTAGTCTTCGGTCTGTTGTTTTTCAGGCTGGGTAAAGATCGTGCCCGTTTCGCCAAACTCAATCAAATCACCCATGTAGAAAAAAGCTGTCTGGTCAGAAATGCGGGCTGCCTGCTGCATACTGTGGGTTACCATGATAATGGTAAACTCCCGCTTCAGTTCATCAATCAGCTCCTCAATCTTAGCTGTTGCGATTGGGTCCAGTGCCGAGCAAGGCTCATCCATTAAAATAACATTGGGTTGAACAGCAATGGTGCGTGCAATGCAGAGACGTTGCTGCTGCCCACCTGAAAGGGCGGTGCCGGGTGTATGAAGTTTATCCTTCACCTCCTTCCAGATGCTTGCCCGGCGAAGTGCAGTCTCAACCAGTTCATCCATATCAGAACCGCTCCCGGCAAGGCCGTGAATACGTGGCGCATACGCGACGTTTTCATAGATACTTTTCGGAAACGGATTCGGCTTCTGAAATACCATACCTACATGAGTGCGGAGCTGTACCACATCCACTTCCGGCGCATAGATATCATCCCCATCAAGCAGAATCTGGCCTTCGATACGGCAGCCGGGGATACGGTCATTCATTCTGTTCAGGCAGCGAAGCAGCGTGGATTTACCACAGCCGGACGGGCCGATGAGAGCGGTCACTCTCTTTTCAGAAAACTCAATATCAATGCCATGCAGAGCCTCACTCTCTCCATACCAGAGTTTAAGGTCTTTAATATTTACCTTGGAAGTGTTCATCCTACCACCTTCTTTCAAAATGTTTACGCAGATATACAGCCAGACCATTCAGGCTGAGAAGCACAGTTAAAAGCACAAGGATCGCTGCTGCGGTGCGCTCCTCGTATGCACGGAGAGACTCTCCCGCCCACGTATAAATCTGGGCGGGAAGAACAGTTGCTGCTTCTAGAATATTATCAGGGGCATCCGGAACATAGGCCACCATACCGACTATCAGCAGGGGGGCTGTTTCGCCCATGGCCTGAGCCAGTCCGATGATCGAACCAGTCAGGATACCTGGCATGGCCAGTGGTAGTACATGATGCCATGTGGTTTGCCAGCGTGATGCTCCAAGTCCGAAAGCCGCTTCACGAATGGAACTGGGTACAGACTGCAGAGCGGCACGGGTAGCAATGATAATAATCGGTAGTGTCATCAGGGCCAGAGTCAGGCCACCAGCCAGTGCCGATGACCGTGGTACTCCTGCAAAATTGATAAAAATAGCCAGCCCAAGCAAGCCGTATAGAATGGATGGGATGGCGGCCAGATTATTGATGTTAACCTCAATAATACGGGTAAAGTGATTGTCTTCAGAAAATTCCTCTAGATAAATGGCTGTCATTACACCAATGGGAACAGCTATGAGCATGGTGATAAGCAGTGTAAATATCGAACCAACGGCAGCAGAGAAAATACCGGCATTCTCGGGCAGTTTCGAGTCGCCGGAAGTGAAAAATCTAATATTGAACACTTGACGTATCCGACCCTCTTCAGCCATGGCATCGACTATACGTTGATATTTCGATTTCAGACCATGGCCATTATGCTGTTTAATATATTGATCTACACGACTATCGGCAGGCACCCATTGTTTAATATTGTTACCGATCAGCTCCGGATGTCTCTTCAGGTAGACGGGAAGGGTGCGCAACCAGGCACGACTAACCACCCGACGCAATTTATGATCCACAGCCTTGTTGTAGTTCGTTTTGGCAGCTTCAACATAGTGAATGTTTACTTTCACTTCGGTTTGGTAAAAAGCAGGAACCGCCTGACCGATGATGTCGACAAAAAAGAAAACCAGAAATGCCAATGCCAGACCAAGTGCAGTTAAACCATACCAGTGGAACCGGCTATCAGCACGCTCACGCCGTTTTTGACGTAGTTTTTTCTCATCACTAATGAAATTGTTTGGTTGAGTAGAATTATTCATATTGCTGCCTGAATTTTCGTACTACCATGATTGAAATAATATTGAGTATCAGTGTGGCGATCAGCAGTACCAGTCCGAGTGCAAAAGCCGACAGTGTGAAGGCTGAATCGAACTCCTGGTCACCCGTTAGTGCTTCAACAATTTTTACTGTCACTGTGGTCATGCCTTCAAGAGGATTGGCGGTTAGATTTGGACGCAAACCCGCTGCCATGACTACAATCATAGTTTCACCGATAGCACGTGATATAGCTAGCAGGCAGGCGGAAACAATACCTGGAAGTGCAGCAGGCAAGACAATATGCCGGATGGTTTCCGCCTTGGTGGTACCTAACGCCAGCGAGCCGTCACGCAGCGATTGTGGTACTGCGCGAATGACATCATCGGATAGGGAAGAGATAAACGGGATGATCATTATGCCCATGATCAGACCTGGTGCCAGTGCATTGGTGTAATCGGCTTCCAGTCCGAACGTATGGGCGATATTTACAATTAACGGGCTAATAGTTATGGCAGCAAAAAAACCGTACACAACCGTTGGAATGCCAGCCAATATTTCCAACATAGGTTTGAGGTGACCGCGGGCATTATGTGATGCATATTCAGACATATAAATCGCAGCAAACAGACCGATTGGAACGGCTACCAGCATGGCAATCAGGGTGATCATGAAGGTGCCGGCAAAAATTGGTAGCGAGCCGAAAAGTGGTGGCGCTACGCTCTCATTTGTACGCCCGGCACCGATCAGAAAAGCAGTGTCCGGTTGCCACTGTGTGCCAGTGATAAAATCCCATATCGGAATAACCTTGAAAAAACGAACGGATTCAAACACAACTGAGAGTACGATACCGATAGTAGTCAGGATGGAGATAGCTGCTGCAGTAAACAGCAGACCGCGCATAACTTTTTCAACAGCCTGTCGGGCACGGAAATTGGCATTGATATGACTTAAAGCAAACCATAAACCGGCACTACCAAGACCAAGAGTGGTGGCCAGCAGCATTGGAGCAGGTACGGTGAACAGATTGAATATATGCGCAATGCTGAAAAGTAGTGATACAGCCAGTGCAGGTAATGCTATCCAGCTGACAGCATACAAGCCGTAAAAACCGGGTCGTGAGTGCAGGCGGACATCATCAGTTTCAAATGACAGGGCTTTGCCGCGTCCCATCCAGAAAGCCATGAAAGATAAGGGAACCAGGCCACCAAAGAGCCAAAAAAATAGATTAGCAGTGCTCATAAAGTGTATGCAAAACTCCGTGTGTTATTCATGCGTCCCCTTTCTGGTTGATAAAATTAACAGGGTGGTCTTTGAAGACCATAATTCTGATTAATAACGGGCCACAGCTCATATCAAAACCTGATTACGCCTGTATGCCTTTTATTGGAAAAACCAGCCGGAGCAAACTCCGGCTGGTTTTTTAAAAGCGAGCGAATAGTCAGTACTTTATTTTTTTGCAAAGTCTTCCAGCTTTATACGAACCAGTGATTTCAGATGGCTGCGATAGTGATCACGCATTTCCTTTGGCAGCGGGATCAGACCGATGTCTGCACATTCACCCTCATCACCGATCATGCGCTCGTTCATGAATAGATTGGCATATTCGAGGATGCCGGGAACTTTCTTGATGTGAGACTGCTTGATGTAGAAGTAGAGTGAACGAGACAGTTTATAGGAACCGTCCTGAACAGTTTCAGGTGCCGGAGCTACACCCTCAATGGTAGCAGCACTTATTTTATCAGTGTTTTCAGCTAGATAGCTGTATCCAAAAATGCCCAGTGCAGCAGTGTCTTTGGTTAGCTTCCGTACGATCAGGTTGTCATTTTCACCACTTGGTATATAAACACCATCCTGACGGATTGCGTGAAAATGCTTAAAACCTGCATCGTTATAGACTTTCCAGTGCTTGGTGTTGTGCTTAAGGATCATGTCCTCGAACGCATCACGGGTGCCTGAAGAAGTTGGTGGGCCGTAGATGGCGATCTTGCGGTGCGGCAGCCTGGCATTGATCTCATTCCAGTAGTAATACGGGTTATTGACCAGAACGGACTCATCTTTACTTGGAACTTTGGCAGCAACAGCCAGCAGAAGTTCTTTACGAGTCAGATTGATGGCAGCGGTAGTTTTGGACTGTGCAATGGCAATTCCGTCATAACCGACAACTATTTCAGTAATATCTTTTACACCATTTTCCTGACATTTCTTGTATTCTGTACTCTTCATGCGGCGTGATGCATTGGTAATATCCGGAGTGTTCATACCATTACCTGCGCAGAACAGCTTCATGCCTCCACCTGAACCTGTAGACTCTACAACCGGAGTTTTAAATTTGGTGGTGGAGCCCAGTGTTTCAGCAGTATAGCTGGAGAATGGGTAAACCGTGGATGAACCAACGATCCTGATCTGATCACGGGCTTCTGCCTGACCGATGAAGGCAAGGCCAAGAAAAGTTGCTGCCATGAGAATGGCGTATTGTTTTTTCATAGTTTGGTATCTCCCGAATGAATTTGGGCGCACTGTACAACTCATTTGTGACATATATGTGTCATTCGGGTAAATAAAATATCTCTTCAATACAGGCTGTCGATTAATAAACGGACTGTAACCGAAGCCATGCAGGTCGTAGGCGTCACATGGCCTGTTTTTTTGTCACGATATTTACTGTTGCAGGTTCAAAGTGCTGCTCATGGGCTCAGCGCTGTCTTGAACGAACGGCCACTTTTGGTGGTGGCCTTAGTCGACAGTGGGCATTTGTCTGCAAATGTAAGGGGTAGGGGGTTAAATCCGTTCTGCCAGGCTGGTTAGAACCTTCGAGGTCAACTGCATGAACTGTTTGACCGGTTCAGGCAGAGGGGCTGCTCCCAGGCCGTGGGCCAGATCTGCATGTCCCTGCTCATCAACCTTCATCTGCTCAACAATAGCAAGGCTTCTGCAGTCACTCTCAGGCAGGCGTTCAAGATGGCTGTCCAGATGACGAACTACCTGCTTTTCTGTCTCTTCCAGGAATCCGAGGTTCCAGCGGTCGCCTGCAACTCCGGCTGTGATTCCAATAGCAAATGAGCCTGCATACCAGAGTGGATCAAAAATAGAGGGACGTTCGCCCAACTCATCAAGTCTTCGACGACACCAGTTCAGGTGATCGCTCTCTTCAACAGAGGCATGATATAACTTATCTTTAAGTGATGGGTCCCGGGCTGTGAGGCTCTGTCCATGGTAAAGTGCCTGTGCAGCCATCTCTCCGGCATGGTTGACTCGCATCAGGGCTGCTGCCTGCTGTTTTTCAGTGGCTGAAAGTGCAGTGTCATCACTGGATTTTTCTGCAGGGTAGGGGCGCTGAGTCGACTGTTTGCAAAAGATATTGTTCAGCGCCTTATCAACGTGCCCGACCAGGCTGTCTGCGAGTGAAAAGTGGCGGATTTCATGGCTGCTCATACGACGAAATCTACGCTTGAAATTTTTCCTCGCAACCCCTAACCACTGATAAAATAAAGAGTTAGAAGATGCATCCACAGAAGTTGTGGATAACTTCGTGGATAACTTTCGGTTTTTATTACAGCAATATGACAAAATGAATAACTGCAAGACAATGACTAAAAAATAGGCACTCCTATTATTTCATTTATATCAATATGTTACACGATTATTGTTTTAGCTTCTACGCAGAAAATATTGAAAGCGGCCCGTTTCTCTTTTTTACCGCATGAACGGTGGATAACATCTTGTTATTGTTGGAAACAAAGGGATTTCGCCACCTCTTCTCCGCGCAGCACGGCTGCCTCAATGGTTGCAGGGAAATCACCGGGAAGGGGCGCTTCAGAGGCATCAATGATCATGCCAATGTTCATGCGCTGGTGTTTGGCGTTTACCAGTACCGTTGCACGCTGTTCTATGACAATTTTACTATGAATTGGTTGCACTGTTTCAATACCCGACAGCATGGCCAGCTCCTCACAGATAATCTGAATCAGCTCAGCCTTATTACCGGCCTCCTCAGCACTACCGGCGGCACTGATTACAGCGCAGATATGTTGTGCACCGTCTCTCGCTGTCTGTGATGAGACATTGAAGTACCACTGGCCTCTGGTGCCGATGCCACCAATCAGTGAGTCAGGAAGCGGGATATCAGCTTCAAACCAGAGGTGAACATTGGTGATCGGACCTGTTTTAACAGGCTCTTCAACGCCCAGGAGCCTGTTTCGTGCGTAGGCCGGCAGTGCGATTATCACGTTTCGGTACGGGCCCGTGGTGTTCTGGCTGTTCTGACTGGTATGGAGTTGGCAGCTGTTGCCTGCCTGTTCAATGCTTCGAATGGTTGTGCCGGTAAAGATGGAGCCTCCCAGACTCTGAAAACGTTGCTCAAGTGGCTTGATCACTGCTTCCGAGAGTGGCTTGTTGAACCAGCCAAGTCGTGCATGATCGTGGCTGGCAAATGCCTCACGCAGAACAGAGGCAAAGCTGTTGCAGTCTGCACCCTGCATCGGCTCATTCATCACGCCCAGACATAGTGGCTCAATCAGATCACGTTGCAGTGCGGGAGATATCTTCTCAGCTTCCATCCACTCTTTGACCGTTGCCACAGCTACCTTTCTCCCGCTTCGATCCTTCATACTCCGATCAAGACGAAGCAGGCTCAGAAGGCTATCGACGTGGTGGCCGGGAAGCCGGTAGAGGGCTGCCATAAGTGCCAGTGGAAATGGCAGATATGGTGATGGAGCGAGGCAGAAGTGGCCGCGTTGCTCATCCCAGAGCGAAAGTTTCAGTGATCGTTGCCAGGTGATATTACCATCTGCGCCAATGCTCTCCAGCAGTCTGCGTGTGGCCTTGTATGCTCCGATTAGGAGATGAGGGCCGTTATCGACCCACTCATTGACTCTACTGTCGTAAAAAGAGCGTGTACGCCCCCCCAGTGCGGGAGCTGCCTCATAGAGATGAACATCATGACCCTTCTCAGCCAGTCGGATGGCAGATGTCAGTCCACAGAGGCCGCCTCCGATAATGGCAATGGGGTATTTCACCGGTTCATATCCTGAATCAGAGTGCCAGACGGACCGGCCGGGGGACGTCAGCTTTCATGGCCCTCTTTTCATAGTGCCAGGTGCGCCATGCAATCCAGATTTTCTGCAGTGGTGATATATGTGCCGAGTGTCGCCATGAGTCAAAATTGTGACCCTTTAGCCGTTTGAACTGTGTATAGTAGATTGATGCCATCAGCAGAGAGGGGCGAAGGCTCTCCCGATCCTCTTCGGGAAGCTGCTCAAGTGCATTTTTGTACGCAGACTCAGCTTTCTCTCCGTAGTGTTGAAGCAGGGCAGTCATACCTTCACTGATGTTGCCCTCTTTAAAATCCTGATCGGTCACTTTAAAGCGGATACGATCCTCCTGGGGCAGGTAGATGCGGCCGATTGCGGCATCCTGCTTCAGATCACGCAGGATATTGGTCAGTTGCAGCGCCTCTCCCAGTGATGTCGCAAAGTTACGTGCTTTTCGGGACCTGTACCCGAATATTTCGATTGAGAGCAGGCCAACCACACCTGCAACCCGGTAACAGTAGAGCGACAGGTCTGAACTTTTCAGCATCGGCTTGCCACTGATATCCATCAACATGCCATCAAGAACTTCAATAAAGAGCTCCTCATCGAGAGAGAAATGGTTCTTTGCCCACTGCAACTCCCTGCCAACAGGGTGCTGTGGCTGGCCACTGAATGCACGATGAAGCTCCTCTTGCCAGAAGTGGATCTTCTGCATGGCAACTTCCTCTTCGCTGATCTCATCGGCAATGTCATCAACCTCTCTGCAGAAGGCGTAGAGAGCCATCATGGCCCGCCTCTTATCCTCTTCCAGAAAAAGGAATGCATAATAGAAGGATGATCCCGACCCCCTGGTTTTCTCTTCACAATATCGGGAGGGGTTCATACAATCTCCATGCTTAGTGGTCTGGATGGTCGTAGTGCTGTGACAAGGATGCTGCCTGCCAGACGATACCAGTGGCCGCTGCTCAGGGCAGGACGCTTGTTCAACGGATCTTCCAGTTGCGTGGTTGCCTGAAGGATGGCCATACCGCCATGCAGTGTCGCGGCAATCTGAAGCCTTAATCTGAACGGAAGCAGGGGAAGAATCTTCGCCCCCTCCTGAAACAGCTCCCAGGTCACCGCATAGGCCTCTTCCAGTGCAGGCCTAAGCTGTTCAGATGAAAGCTCGCCATGAATAACATCTTCACTGCTGAATCCCGCCTTTTCAAGCCACTCCTGTGTCAGGTAACAGCGGCCATTGGGGATATCACGCTTCAGATCCTGCCAGAAGTTGGTCAACTGCAGTGCGGTGCAGAGTGCGTCGGAGTAGTGCTGTGCCTTAGCATCTGTAATACCGTGCAGGGCAAGCATCAGGCGGCCCACCGGGTTGGCTGAGTGCTTGCAGTAAAACATCAGCTCATCCCGGGTTGCATAGGAGTGGATAGAGACATCCATCCGGAATGCGATCAGAAGATCATGCAGTGATTCGACCGGAAGATGAAAGGCGTTGATTGCATCGCCAAGCGCAAGAAAGACAGGGTGATCGACCTGCCCGTCTGCGCAGCGCTCAAGCAGGCTCTCCCATGCATCAATCTGTTTTAGACGTTTATTTGCGGGCGCATCGCCCTCATCAGCCATATCGTCAGCGGCACGGGCAAAGGCATAGATGGCAGCAACAGCAGGGCGAAGTTTCCGACGGATCAGGCGCGATGCCGTTGGAAAGTTTTCATAATGCTGTTGTGCGATTCTCATACAGTACTGGTATGCTTGAGCTGTGGTCAGCGTTCTGGCTGTGGAAGAGGGCATGGGAGAGCATGTTAAGGGCTTGGTGAATGTTTGGAAATCACTATTTTAAGATGGATGAAATGGCCGGTCTGAGAATCTGTAACCATATTTGTGAAGGGGGAGGCTGTTTATGCATGTAGCTGTTGTCGGTGGTGGAATTATCGGATGCCTGACAGCCTGCTATCTGAAGCAGCTGGATGTCGATGTTACGCTGGTTGAGCGTGGTGAGACGGGCCGGGAGTCCTCCTGGGCCGGTGCCGGTATTCTCTGCCCCATCCATCCGTGGCTCTATCCTGATTCGTTTACCCATCTGATTGATGCAAGTCTGGCCATCTACCCCGGTTTTCAGGCCGACATCGAGGCCAAAACCGGCATCTCCATCGAGTGGAAAAAGTCAGGTCTGCTGATTCCTTTTTTTGATGATGACAAGATCGACCACTGGCAGGCAGCCATCGAGTGGTCAGAGAAATTTGACTGGAAGGTTGAGCAGTTAAACACGGCAGAGACACTGGAGCATGAACCGAGCCTCTCATCACAAACCCAAAAATCACTGCTATGGCCGGAAGTAGGGCAGTTGAGAAACCCTCGTCTGTTGAGGGCTGTACGGGTATTGATGGAGCAGTTGGGTGTCACCACTGTTGAACATGCGGAGGTAACATCACTGCTCAAAGTTGAAGATCGGGTCTCCGGTGTGGCGTGTGCCAATGGCCGAAAAATTGAGGCCGATCAGGTGTTGCTGGCCGGAGGTAGCTGGTGTGGTGAACTGGCCAGGCAGATGGGCTTTGAGCTTCCTGTGCAGCCGGTGAAGGGGCAGATCGTGCTTCTCAGGGGTGAAGCGGGATTGATGCACTCTATTGTGAAGCATGACGATGCCTATTTTGTTCCGAGAGTCGATGGCCGCATCCTTGTCGGCGCCAGCATGGAGTATGTCGGTTTTGAACGTGGCACTACCGATGAGGTGATCGGTCAGTTAATGGCATCAATGGCCCGCATTGCACCGGGTCTGAAGGGGCTTGAGGTGGAGCAGAAGTGGATGGGATTCAGGCCGGGAAGTCCGGACGGCATGCCATTTCTTGGCCCTGTAGCGTCAATGCCGGGGCTATGGGTGGCCTCCGGCCACTACCGCAACGGCGTGGCGCTGGCACCGATCACGGCAGAGATTATGAGCCAGTGGATGGTTGGCAACGGGCCTGAAATGGATATGTCCACCTTTGCTGTTGATCGCCCTGTGGATAATTCTGCAACAGTTGGCTTTCCCGAGAAGGTGGCCTAATCTTTGCCAGAGGGGTAGCTATGAATCAGAAAGAACATGTACCAAAAAGTAATCTTGCATTCGGCATCTGGAAATCCCGAAATCTTGATGGCATAGCGTATCAGAAAAAACTTCGTGCCGAGTGGGATAGCCATTTTCTCGCCCAAAAAATGGCCTTGAAGGAAGATAAGTAATGTATCCCCGAAACCGCCAAACAAGATCTGACATCTTCGCTCTTCACTTCCTCTGTTTTATGAGTTAGTCAGTCCCATTGAGGAGTCTGAGTCAGATATTAACGAAGCTTACAGTTGAAACAGCCCTTGGTGCTGAGATGGAAGAACACCTTGGCTATGGTCGCCATGAACGTAGTGATCGAGATAATTATCGTAATGGCCATTCCAGTAAACGTTTAAT
>JAJRVG010000055.1 GCA_021545595.1 Zetaproteobacteria bacterium
AGTTGTGAAGGTGTTGACCTTTACACAACTCAGAGCGGTGCGCTCATCTGATGACAGCTTCCTCATTACTACATTTTTTTCCAGCCATGCAAAATCGATGCTCATGGTTGCTCCTTTTGATTCCAGTATAGGTGAGTTGGATGCCTATCGCGCGGATAGTGTCAGAGTTACGGTATAGATAAAGTGTTGCAGCTCACGTTGATGGTCCTGAAGCGCAGTTTGTAATTTCTGATTATCCCCTGCTCTCTTTTAGATGACGAGTTAGAAAACGATCCAGTTGATTGGCAAAAGCCATGCGATCACTGTTGGAGAATGCCCTGGGACCTCCTGTTATCACACCACTGCCACGCAGATCGTCCATGAAATTACGCATGGTCAGGTACTGCTTCACATTGGCCTCAGAGTAAAATGTACCGCGTGGATTCAGGGCGTGGCCGTTTTTTTGAATAACATCGGCGGCAAGTGGAATGTCAGCGGTAATGACCAGGTCTCCAGCCTCCGTTCTTGCAACGATTTCAGCATCAGCCATATCGGCTCCAGCGGCTACCGTGAGCATCTGAATCAGTGAGGATTCCGGAATGCAGAGTGGCTTGTTGGCCACCATTGTCATAGAAATCTGTAATCGCTCCACAGCGCGGTAGAGAATCTCTTTAATCACCTTCGGGCAGGCATCGGCATCAACCCAGATATGCATGGCAGATAGCCTCCCTGATGATTCTCAACATGGTCTGAAGCATACCCACTGCTTGCTATTTCTTCCATTACAGCTACCTTGCCACCAGTTCTCGCAGCAGCTTCGGTCTTTGCTGCGTAATGATAGCTGTTCAGTTCGATAACCATGCGCAGCATCTTCTAATTTATTATAACTGTGCCTAGACCGGTCCGGACACACTTCGGCAGGCATCGAGTTGGAAACTAAAAAATATATGACATTTGATAAACTTGGCCTTTCGCCAGAGCTGCTTCGTGCGGTCTCTGATCAGGGCTACACAACACCTACGCCGGTACAGGCGCAATCCATTCCTGTGATTCTTGAGGGACGCGATATTATGGCCGGAGCCCAGACGGGAACCGGTAAAACAGCGGGCTTTACACTTCCAATGCTGGAAATCCTGAACCGTGAGCATGCCGAACGTGGTGAGCAGAGCAGCAGGAGAGGCGGTCGCCGCCATATTCGTGTGCTGGTCCTCACGCCGACGCGTGAACTTGCTGCCCAGGTCAATGAAAGTATCGTTACCTACGGGAAACACCTCTCCCTGCGCTCTACCGTAGTGTTTGGAGGCGTCGGCATTCAGCCACAGATTGATAAGCTCAATCGCGGTGTTGATATCCTTGTGGCAACACCGGGTCGTCTTCTTGATCTGGTTAATCAGAGAAAGTGTGACCTCTCAAAAATTGAGATACTGGTGCTCGATGAAGCCGATCGTATGCTTGATATGGGGTTCATTCACGATATTCGTAAGGTATTGGCTCTGCTACCTAAAAACCGCCAGACCCTCCTCTTCTCTGCAACCTTCTCCAGTGATATTAAGCAGCTGGCAGACAGGCTGCTGAACAGGCCTCTGTTTATTGAGGTGTCTCGTAACGAAACAGCTCATCAGGTAACTCAGGTGGTTCATCCTGTGGGCAAGTCACACAAAAGGGAGATGCTTTCCTATCTGATTCAGACAGGGGAGTGGCAGCAGGTGCTGGTCTTTACCCGTACAAAACATGGTGCCAACAAGCTAACCAAACAGCTGGTGATTGATGGTATTCAGGCAGCAGCTATTCATGGCAACAAGAGCCAGAGCGCCCGCACCAAAGCGTTGAAAGATTTTAAGAGTGGCTCAATTCGTGTGCTGGTGGCGACAGACATCGCGGCCCGTGGCCTCGATATCGACCAGCTTCCACATGTAGTGAATTATGAGCTGCCGAATGTGTCAGAGGATTATGTTCACCGTATTGGCCGTACCGGCCGTGCAGGGCGCACGGGTGAGGCGATGAGCCTGGTCTGCAACGAAGAGGTAAAACATCTTCGCGGTATCGAGAAGTTGATTGGCAAGAAGATTGCGCAGGTGGATGTCCCCGGCTTTGAGGCGGATATCTCGGTTCATGTCGAGCCTGTTAAACAGGCTGGCCGCATGCAGCAGAACAGAGGCGGTGGAGGACATCGCTCCGGGCAGCGCAGTGCCGATTCCCGTGGGGACAATAGAGGTGGAGGAAACGGTAGAGGCGGCAATCGTCGCCGCAGGCCTTCACGTCCGGGCCGTCGAGAGAGATCGGCTGCCAAGGGCTAAATACCAAATAAATATGCGCTGTTATTAAACAGCGCATATTCAGGTAGCCAGGTTTTATGCAATCAACAGAGAAATAAGTGCCAGGAAGGCTGGAAAAGCCTGAAACAGTAGAATTTTCCTGTTCGCTGTGATGCCGCCAAAGATGCCCGCGACAATGATGCAGCTTAGGAAAAAGGTGAGGATTGAACTTCCCCCACTATTCAGGCTTAAGCCCCAGATAAGGCCTGCAGCCAGGAATCCGTTATACAACCCCTGATTCATAGCCAGAGCTTTTGACACCTTCGCAGTTTTTTTATCATGCCCGAAGGTGCGTATGCCAAAAGGCTTGTCCCAAAGAAACATCTCAAGAATCAGGAAATAGATATGCAGAGAGATGACAATGGCTGTTAATATGACTGTTGTGATAGTCACTTAAGAGGCTCCTTCCTGCAAAATATCCCTGCGATCAATGTAAACATCACTGATTCCGGTGATTTGAGTGGCAATAGCCTTCAGCGCTGCTCGAACGTAGGCGGTGACCTGTATCGATTGCAATATACGATCGGCTGCACGCTGTTTGCTCTGCTCAAACGCCTTTTTGACCCTGCTGCGAGCCTCTTCGCCACTCAGAGCGTCCAGTCGTGCCCAGCCAATATCAGTCTTGATCTCAAGTTTGGAGATATCTGCATCCACCGAGAGCACTTCGACCTTATCGATGATGATGTGCAGTTGGCCTTTTATGGCCCGGGTGGCATGAATCGCATGCGGACGAACACCATAATAGACCTTGATGGGTGCACGCAGGGTAGCTTTGGTCTCTCCCAGAGGAATCTCAATGCCAAGGAATGAGAAGAATGCCTCACTGCTCCAGGTCTGCTCATGCATAGTCCTGATGAAGCCTGCCTGAATGGCGGCATCCGGCTTCATCTCAATCAGCATGTCATTGAACTGCTGCATTTCGGACTTCTGCAGAATATGGGGAGCCAGTTCACGGAGCAGTTGCGGAGCGGAAAACCAGACTCCGGCAGCCATGAATGTCAGGATAAGAACAGTGACAATAAATTTACGCACAGCGTTACTGTAGATGGTATAGGTCTGGATTAGCAGTGTCCACGCTCACACCC
>JAJRVG010000056.1 GCA_021545595.1 Zetaproteobacteria bacterium
AACTAACCTGTCAGTTCACTCGCAGAACCACCTGGACTTCGTCGCTAGGCAGCTCAACGAACGTCCAAGAAAGACATTGAATTTTCGAACACCGGCAGAGAGATTTAACGCTTGTGTTGCATCGACGGGTTGAATCCGCAGTCGTAGGCGGTCATTCACACGATCAGGGGGAATAAAACTGATCCATACGTAGCCGGTTTTTAGGGGCTTCTTTCTATTCATGGAGAACGCTAGGCTCTCCGGATGCTAGGGCGGGTATGTGCAATCCGGATTTTACAGGCGGTTCCGACACTGCTGGGTGTAGCCACGCTCGTCTTTTTTCTTCTTCATCTGGTACCGGGTGATCCTGTAGACGCGCTGCTGGGTGAATCGGCTCTGGTCGCTGACCGTGAGGCGATGCGTCATGCGCTGCATCTCGATCTGCCATTAGTCCAGCAGTATACCTCGTTTCTTGGCGGCCTCTTTGCCGGCGACTGGGGCAACAGTATTATCGATGGGCGAGGGGTGTTCGAGCTGATCATGGAGCGGCTTCCCGCCACAGCGAAACTTGCGGCTTTCAGCCTGGTTCTTGCGCTGATACTGGCGCTTCCTCTGGGCTACTGGGCTGCACGCCATGCGGGTTCCTCAAAGGATTACGCCGCGATGGGCTTCTCACTGCTCGGTGTGTCAATTCCCAACTTCTGGCTAGGCCCGATGCTGATGTTGCTCTTCTCCGTCACGCTGGGCTGGTTTCCGGTGTCCGGTATGGATGCACCGGGGAGCATTGTTCTCCCGGCTATTACACTGGGGACCGCACTGGCGGCGATTCTCTCGCGTATGGCCCGCTCAAGCTGGCTGGAGGCGATGAGTATGGACGCGATGCGTACAGCTAGAGCCTCGGGGGTTGCGGAGAATATGATCTGGTGGCGTCATGCGGCGCGTCTTGCCGCCGTTCCGGTAGTTACCATGTTTGCCCTGCAGCTGGGCGGTGTACTGGGAGGGGCGGTGATTACAGAGACCGTATTTGACTGGCCCGGTCTGGGGCTGCTGACAATTGAATCAATTCAACGCCGTGACTATCCGCTGGTGCAGGGATGTGTACTGATTATCGCTACATTCTACGTGCTGGCCAACCTGCTGGCCGATCTGCTCGGGCTCTGGCTTGATCCGCGTCAGAGGCATGGCAACTGATATGTTGAAGGGAGTGGGCAAACTGGTCGGAGCACTGCTGCTGCTACCGTTGCTGGTACTGTTCTCTGCTGCAGTGATGGCCAGTGATGGCCATGCAGTTGATCTTGATGCGGTATTAGCTGGCATGAGCGCGGTTCACCCTCTAGGCACTGATGCGCTGGGAAGGGATGTTCTTGCCCGTCTTGCCGAGGGGCTGACGCTATCAATCAGTGTCGGTGTGACGGTTGTTCTGCTGGGAAGCGTGATTGGGATCTCCATTGGCATGATTGCCGCATGGATGGGTGGCTGGGTTGATGCGGTACTTATGAGGGTAGCAGATATCGTGCTCTCCTTTCCGGGGATACTGCTGGCCATTGCACTGGCCGCGATGCTCGGCCCCGGCATAGAGAATCTGGTCATGGCACTGGTTGCCGTTGGCTGGGTCGGTTTCGCGAGACTCTCAAGAGCCCAGGTGCTGGCTCTAAAACATGCTCCCTTTGTTGAAGCAGCCCAGGCTGCTGGCTCATCTGTTACCTACATCGCTACACGGCATATGCTTCCCAATATTGCGGCCCCATTGCTGGTTGAAGCGAGTTTCGGCCTTGCTGCTGTCATTATCGGGGAGGCGGGACTCTCATTCCTCGGTGTGGGTGTACAGCCACCTGCCGCTTCGCTGGGCACGATGATCCGCGAGGGAACCAGCCTGATGCTGGTGGAACCGTTGCTTGTTTTCTGGCCCGGCCTGATTCTCTTTATGGTGGTGATGGCGGTGAATCTGCTGGGAGACCGCTTGCGTGATCAGTTAGATGTGAAAGGGGCTGATATTGGGGGGAACGATGTGAAAGGCAGTGATATAAAATCGGAACCTGCCCATGTTTGATCATCTGGTGATCGGCTTGAAGGGAACGGCCCTGACTTCTGAGGAGCGGCAGTGGCTGGACGAAAAGCCACCTGCAGGTGTTATTCTCTTTGCCCGTAATATCGAGAGTCATGAGCAGGTGAAGAGGCTGCTTGCCGAAGTTCGTGAGCAGAGTGGTGATGATATTGCGGTGGTCATTGATGAGGAGGGTGGTCGTATTAATCGGCTGTCGTGGCCGCCGTTTAACAACCGCACGCAGGCTGATGAGCTTGGCAGACTTTATGAGGACAATCCTGAAGCCGCAATCAGCCATGTCTATGATGATGCCTATGAGGTCGGGATTTCATTGAAGGCGTTGGGATTCACGCACAACTGCGCACCGGTTCTCGATCTTTTTCATCCGGAGGGACACGCCGTTATCGGTAGCCGTGCCTACGGCTCGACAGTTCACGAAGTTGCCTCACTCGGGGTGGCATGTATCCACGGCTTGCAGGAGGCAGGTATTGAGGCGATCGGAAAACACTTTCCCGGTCACGGACGAGCCAATGCGGACTCTCATGTTGCTCTGCCGCTGGTAGATACACCGATTGATGTTCTGCTACAGGAGGCGGAGACATTTGTGTTGAGCTTCTCTCAGAACCTCAACCATGTGATGACGGCACATGTGATCTATTCAGCAGCTGATGAAAAGGTGGCAACACTGTCGCACTACTGGATACATGATGTACTGCGTGGGCAGATGGGCTTCACCGGTAGTGTCTGGAGCGATGATCTCTGTATGAAGGGTGTGGGTAACAATGTGCATGAAGCAGCTGATGCAGCGCTTAAGGCCGGTTGCGACCTGCTCCTGGTATGTGAACCTGAAGGGGTTGAGGAGTTCTACAGGGGGTGAATTTTTATCTTCATGCGATAGTTTTCTGCTGTCTGCCTGCTTCCAACCCAGACAGGATATTCCTGATCTATACTAGAGCAGACGGTAGCCGAGAGTGGATAGGGGGTTTTATGTTGTGAAGTTTAAAATTGAGGATAACAAAGCCAAAGAAGTTCTGGAAAAACTGGTTAATGCAGTCATTAATCTTGAGTCGGAGCGGGAAGTCTCTCTGTTTCTCAACAAGCTTCTCTCCCACGCCCGGAATATTGTTGGAGCATCCGCAGGTAGCCTCTATCTGATTGACGCGGATGCCAAAAGTCTGCAGATAAAAGTTTGCCAGAATGATGAAATTGATATTAGTTCTTTTTTCGAAATAACTCACACGATGGATACCGGAATCCCTCTTAACAACAAGAGTATTGCCGGG
>JAJRVG010000057.1 GCA_021545595.1 Zetaproteobacteria bacterium
AGGGTGCAGACCCTGCCGCCGTAGCCTTTGACACAGTGCAGAGTGGCCTCTCCCGTGGTTCTGATGTCATCATTATAGCTACGGCCGGAAGGGTTCAGACCGATAGAGGATTGATGGATGAACTGGCCAAGGTTCGCCGCGTTATCACCAAGGCCTATCCGCATGCACCCCATGAAGTGTGGCAGGTGGTTGATGGCGGAACCGGACAGAATGCTGTTGTTCAGGTAGAAAAGTTCCGTGAAAGTGCTGGAACCACCGGACTGATTGTGACCAAACTCGATGGCTCGGCCAAAGGCGGCATTGTGTTGCAGTTGGCAGACAAGTTCGGCCTGCCCATCCGTTATATCGGCGTCGGTGAAAAACTGGAAGACCTGATGCGATTCGATGCCGAGGCATTTGTATCAAGCCTCCTGCCGGAACAGGACACATTAGCAGGATAGCCAATTTGGACGCCCTCGGTGTGCCTTCGGGTGAGGAACAGGAATGTCCGAATCACCTCTAATCCGCCGGATCTCCAATTAGGCTAATCTAAGCCCTTCTGCTATCCTGATAACTGTTGAAGGGTGGGAGATGACTCTAATATTCACCCCACCACCTTTACCGATCTACTTGCCTTTTAACTACTACACTTAAGCCAGGCAGAAGGAGAGTCGAATGAAAGAGGGACTGGAAACTCACTATCTCGAATCAATCTATAACCATGTTGCCCACCGTTATGATCTACAACACGCATGGCTGACAGCGGGCTCTGATGAACGAGGCCGCCATATGGTGGTCAATCACTCCGTTCGCCCTGGCGATCATGTGCTTGATTGCGGATCCGGGACAGGAAGCACGGCCTTTCTGGCCTCCAATATTATTGGCCCGGAGGGAAAGCTTACCCTCTTTGACCTGAGCGACGGCATGTTGAATGTCGCCAGAGAAAAGGCAAAATCTATGGGTGTTGACAAACGCATAATATTTCAAACGGGAGACATGATAAATCTACCGTTCGCTGACAATACATTCGATACAGTTCTCTCAACTTACAGCCTCTGCCCGCTATTCGATCCGGCCAGGGGAGCTCTTGAGCTTTACCGTGTACTTAAACCGGGTGGCCAGGCCGGTATCGCCCACTCTGCGGCTCCATCTAATCCAATACTGAACTGGTTGGCAGACCGGGTTGAAGATCTGGTCTGGCTGTTTCCGAACATCTCGATTGGATGCCGGGCTGTCTCTGTATTGCCAAATCTGCAACAGGCTGGAGCCAAATTGAAATACCATCGTAAGATCGGGGTGCCTTTATGGCCTTTTGAAGTGTTTGTAGTGGAAAAACCAGAGTAAATGATGAAATTTTCTTATGGAGAGCATAATGACAGGAAATGATCAAATTCAGACAGCGCCTGTCTGGACAGAAGATTTTAAGCACCACTTGAAGAACCTGACCCTGGAGCGTATGCGGGTGGCGCTTCTTTTAGTTGTTTTTGCTGTCGCTCTGGATGGAGCCGTTCAATCTATTCTTAAACCAGAGCTCTTTTATGATCTTATCTGGTCACGGGTAACTGCACTTGTTTCCAGCCTGGCACTCATTGGCTTGAGTTATCGAACTGTCAGCAACCGGATGGCCTTTGTATTATCATTGATTAGCATACTGATTATTGCCTCGGACATTGAATCAGCAGTTGTCGCTTCTGGAGGTTATCACTCTCCTTTTCAAACCGGATTTACCATTCTTTTAATATCCGTAGGCCTGCTATTTCCATTTACCTTGAGGCAGATGGGAATTGCGTGCGTGCTGATCTGGAGTGTCTTTTTGGCACCGCTACTCACCAATGATCAAATTATAATTTCTGACAGTTCCTCATTTTATCTGAATCTGTTTTTTCTGATTTGCGCCTCAGCCATTGCATTGACTGCCAGTTACCTCACCCATTCCCTGCGCCAAAAGGAATATTACAGCCGATACGCATTGCAGGAAGAGCAGGCAAAATCCGAAAGGTTACTTCTAAACACGCTGCCGGAACCTATAGCCAATCGCCTCAAAGCTGGTGAGGAGACTATTTCCGACAGCTTCGATGAAGTGACAGTACTATTTGCCGACATAGTTGGCTTTACTCCATTCTCAGAAAATCTGCCTCCTGAAAAACTTCTGGATTTGCTCAATGGCCTTTTTTCAGGCTTTGATAAACTTTTGGAGAAATACGATGTTGAAAAGATTAAAACCATTGGGGATGCCTACATGGTTGTAGGCGGCGTACCACTGAAGAAGGAGAATCACGCCGAAGCAATCGCCGAAATGGCCCTTGATATGGTGGAAGTTGTCACCCATTTCAGCAAAGACTCCGGGAAATCTCTGGATATCCGTATTGGTATCAATTCTGGTCCAGCTGTTGCCGGTGTAATTGGTAAGAAGAAGTTCACCTACGATCTTTGGGGTGATACAGTGAATACGGCCAGCCGCATGGAATCCCATGGTGAAAAAGGAAAGATTCAGGTTACAGAGTTCACCTACAACAAACTACAACATGACTTCGAACTGGCAGAACGTGGTGTGATCAACATTAAAGGGAAAGCAAATATGCGGACTTATTATCTGGAAGGCCGAAAATAAGATATGCGTTTCGGTCAAAGACGGTATTGTGTTGCAGTTGGCAGACAAGTTTGGCCTGCCCATTCGTTATATCGGTGTTGGCGAAACGCTGGAAGATCTGATGCCATTTGATGCAGAAGCCTTCATCTCCGGCCTGCTACCGGAACAGATTAGAAATTAGCTACTCAGGGTAAATAAGGAAAAAGTGTAACCTTAGCTTCTCTCATTAAATGTCTTTGACTTGCACACGCTCGACAAACACATCCGTTGCTAATGATTCCAAAATTGTCTTATCGTCATTTGGCATATTGACAATCGAAGAATGGGCTGGGTTGTTCGTAGAAGGAGCATAAACAATTCTAAGAGGGGGCTTTGCTTTTGGCGCAACTGTCTTGATTTCGGCGACATTTCCAGTCCCTAAAGCACCTTTTGAGGGCAACTTTCCATGCCTCCATCCTTTTGCCAAGGCATTTTTAATTGCACTCAACTTAGAACTTTGATCGCCATCAAAATATTCGAGCCAGCTTACAGATAGGCGGCCTTTATCTTTTTCTCGCAAAATAAAAGCTTGAGGCAAAATCTCAATTTTTCCATGTTCATTTTTTATTAACCTATTAGGAGAAATAAATCGAACAACATGATCTTCATCTGGAAGGAGGGCTCCTTTTTTAAGGAGCATCATTGAAACCAAATTTCCGGATCATAAGGAGCCAAACAATCAAGCAATCGCAAAACAGGTGTTTTTCCCGTAGCTCGATCTAATTCCTCATCAAAGTATCTTGATACAACCCATTCTACACGGTTGTTATCTGGAAGAAACTCCAGAATAAGACGATTTTTACCTTGAATCCATGCTGCAATAAGGTTGCCATCATGAGAAAGGCCTAAACCAGGCAATTTGCTGGGATTAATATTAAGAATCCCTTTGATAAAGGTAAGAAATGAATCCTTGTTGATAGGATTGTCATCCTCATCCCATTCATCTAAATCATGTAATGTATCAATTTGAGAAAACAACTTATTTCGAAACTGCCTATCAACATGCATAGCTACTTGTGACATAGCGATTTTTACAGATGAAGTAGCATCGAAAAGAACTTCTTCTAATTGTCTGCTTGCTGATGGCTCAACGTTATCAAACGAAAATGAGTTCGTTTGATAACGTTTAAAATATTCCTTGATGATATTAGAATCATTGGATTCCGTTCTTTCGGGAAGGCTCACATCAGCCAACAAGTTTTTCAAATGGCGATGAGTGGTTAAAGTTGTACCAGCACTCAATGAATGAGAGTAATCTAGCGAATTATTCATAGTCATGATTGTAGTGTCGTTCATTTCTGAAAGAGCTCCCTTGCCTTGTCACTTATACATGACTCAAAAACTTTATTTTTTTCTATTCTGATCAAATTTAGTAAAGCATAAATATCATCATCTTTTTGAGGAAGAGATGATGAAATATGGATATCCTGATCAATTAAAAATGAAGTGTGATTGAGAAGTGGAGGAGGTACAACTGATGAGTTGATTTTTAGATTACAACCGATATGGCTCAATTTGGCTACAATATTAATCGAATAGGCATCCAGCGTTGGAATGATACCTGGAACCTTCGGGTAAATATTCAAAAACTCCTCATGCTTAATTTCTGAGTCAGAAAAAGGGATGTCGATTCTATTAATGTAACGCACCCCAATTCTGCTAATTTTTCTATACTTGTTCGCCCTTTTCCAAATTTTCCAGTCACGAACAAATCTGCCAAAGAAATCATCCCATCCTGAATATGGAGCTAGTTGAGAGAAAGTGAATGTAGAGGGCCAAATAACCAAAAGTTCCGTCATATCATTATAAGATAGCTTTCGGCCTAATGTTTCTGTGTAAGTCGTGTTTGGAGTTTTGCTAGATTTCTTAGCCTGATCAATTTCCAAATTAACAGCCACGTTTTTTATTGACTGGTTGCTTGAATAATAACTGGCAAATTTCTTTGAAATTGAGGTGACTTCTTTGTCTTTTAATTCGTTCTCAAAGTTAATGCCAATCACCGCCTCAACAATTGGCGGACTATTGTATGGGGCTACAATGCCTGAGCTTTCCATATGGACGTAAAAGCTTCATCATTAAAGTGAACTTTGCAACAGAAAATCATTCTCTTAATTCTGTAATCAATGAGATCAGCGCCTCTTTAGGTTAAAATAGCTCTGCGGCAATGGAATCAGCAAAGGGAAGTCCTTTGTCGGTCAGGTGCAAGTTGTCACCTTCCCAAACCAACTGATCCCTCTCCAGCCATGGTACTAGCTCGCTGGCAAAACGGGATTGAATATCGGCACCAAAGCGTTCGGTGAACCATTTATTACTGATGCCGCCCGTGCGGCGAAGTCCCTGCCAGAGTGCTTCTGCAGCAGCGGTATCCTTCGTTAATTTTTCATCACTATTGATTGCACTTCCGGCTGATTCAACAGCTTCCATATATTTTTCAGGATTACGGATATTGCTGTAGCGGGTGACGCCACTATCCCCCTCTCCTCCAACAACATCCCATTTCCCTGATGCTCCCGCACCGATGCCGATATAGTCACGGTAGAGCCAGTAGCCATCGTTGTGACGGCATCTGTTTCCTTTAGTGGCGAAGTTGGAAACTTCATAGGCTTTATAACCTGCTTCAGCCAGCCGCTCCCTTGTCCTGTATAGAAACTCCAGCGCCAGCTCATCGTCAGGCAATTGGTCAACCACCCTGTCGATCTCGGCAGCCAGTTTTGTATGCGGCTCCACCGTCAACTGATAGCAGGAGAGGTGCTCCGGCCCAAGCGCGATGGCCCGGTTCAATTACGCCATCCACCCCTCCAGTGTCTGATCCGGCAGGCCGTAGATCAGGTCGAGGTTGATGTTATCAAATCCTGCTTCACGGGCGGCGTTAAAAGCATTGATCGCCTGCTCACCACTATGAATACGTTCCAGCCATTTAAGCTCGCCATCGTTCAGGCTCTGCACACCGATGGAGAGGCGGTTGACCCCCGCCTCCCTGAACCCGGCAAAGTGAGACTGATCGACCGTACCGGGATTGGCCTCAAGCGTGATTTCAATGTCTTCTTCATCACATGCATCGAACCGGAACAGGGATTTGGCCTCCTCAATCACCGAACCGATCAGTTCCCCAGGAGACAGCGATGGCGTGCCGCCACCAAAGAAGATGGATTGAAGCTGTCGACCGGAAAACTGTGGCTGTGTCGCCCAATGACTTAATTCAGTCAGCAGTGCCCGTTCATACTGCTGCCAATCATGTTGGCCACGCACATGCGAATTAAAATCGCAGTAGTGGCACTTATGGATGCAGTATGGGATGTGAACGTATAAAAGAATTGGGCTTAATGATGGCATGAATGGGAATCGATGTTGCTGTCGGGGCTTTTGATTTCAGTCAAGACGAAAGGAGCGAAGTTTGCTATGAGCAAATGAGCGCCGAACAACGCTGAATGAGATCAAAAGAATCACAGCAAGGCGATTTCGTAGTAGTCGGGGGATAAGCTGTCATCACTCTTAAAACTGATCTCTTTACCCAGAAATACTTCAAGAGCAGCGACATCTTCACTCTCTTCACCCAGCATCAGATCAATCAGGCTGGGGTGCGCAATCACCATCAGTTTCTCACATGGATAAGCCCGTGCCTCTGCCACAATCTCCCTGAAAAGCTGGTAACAGATAGTGGTCAGACTCTTAATATGCCCGGATCCATGGCAGCGCTTACACTCTTTCTGAAGTGCTCTGCCGAGTGAATCTCTCGTCCGTTTACGGGTCATCTCTACAAGCCCGAGTGAGGAGAGCTGGGTCACATTGGTCTTCGACTTATCCCGTTTCAGCGATTCATGGAGTACCTCCATCAATCGGGCCTTGTTCTCCTCTTCCTGCATATCAATGAAGTCGACCACAATAATACCGCCAAGGTTTCTAAGCCTGAGCTGGTGCACAATCTCGTTTACAGCCTCCAGATTAGCTTTAACACCTGTATCCTCCATATTGCGGGAGCCGACAAATGATCCTGAATTCACATCAATCGCAACCAGTGCCTCTGTCTGGTCAATAACAATATAGCCACCGGAACGCAGAGAAACTTTACGCTTAAGCGCTCTGTCGATCTCCTCTTCAACACCATAAACATCAAAGATCGGGCGTTCCCCCGGATAATAATAGAGTCGCTTGGCCACCTCCGGCATAAACCTGCGGGCAAACTTTTTCATGCTTTGATACGCCTCACGCGAATCGATGTGAATCTTCTCCACCTCGTCATCAACATAATCACGCATCACGCGTAGATAGAGGTTCAGGTCTGTGTAGATCATGGAACCGGGTGCCGCGTGTGTGCTTCTCTTCTCAAGGTCCTGCCAGAGACGATGAAGAAAATCGAGATCCTGCTTCAAATCATCCCTGTTATGCCCATCTGCCACAGTCCGGATGATCAGCCCTTCACGTGCAGGCTTAATCTCCCTGCCAATTGCCAGAAGGCGTTCACGCTCTTCGCTCTCTTCAAGCCTGCGGGCAATACCGACATGATCCACGCCGGGCAGGTAGACGAGGTATCTTCCGGCAAGGCTAAGAAGACTGGTAAGCCTCGGGCCTTTGGAAGCAATAGGATCTTTCGATACCTGCACCAGAATCTCCTGCCCCTCTTTCAGCAGTGTAGAGATCGGGGGAATCGTGCGACGCCGCGGCTCTGCCTCACTGATACTGCCGTCGGCCACCTCTTCAGAGCTATTCTCTGCCTCTTCAGCAGCAATCTTCACATCATATGATTCCGGAACTGCAATATCCCCTGCGTAGAGAAAACCTGACTTCTCCATACCAATATCCACAAAAGCGGCCTGAATACCTGGCAGAACCCGTTGAACCCTGCCTTTGTAAATGTTGCCTTTAAGACCACGATCACTCTCACGCTCCAGGTAGAACTCTTCAGCCAGCCCGCTCTCAATCCGGGCTACACGCGTTTCAAACGGTGTGACATTAACCAGCAACTCTGCACTCATTCGGACATCTCTCCCTGTAGCTTCATTAACAGCCCTCTCGTTAACACGATAGGCAGACCCATTACACTATCCATCGGCCCTTCGACGGCCTGAATAAAACTGGCCGCCCCCGCCTGAATGGCATAGGCCCCCGCCTTATCCAGCACCTCATTGTGCTCAAGATAAACATCCAGTTCATGATCATCTATATTCCGGAACTGAACACGGGTCTCAGCCACTCCATCCAGA